>JAAYUP010000182.1 GCA_012517635.1 Candidatus Atribacter alterifermentans | reverse complement strand
TTTGACCGCCTGCTGGCGACGCGCTTCGGCGTGAAATCCGTTGAGTTCCTGCTGGAAGGAAAATCAGGCGTGATGGCTGCCATGGTCGGGCGTGAGATCCAGCCCATTCCCATTAGCGAAGTTGTCTCCAACACCAAATCCATCAGCGCCGATTACATCCGCATGGCGCATATCCTCTCTAGATAAAAACTTATACCGAAAACATATACTTGAAAAGGTCTTGTTTTTTATTGGTAACGAAATTCTCGACTACAATATAATTGACAATAGATTTGTCGCCAAATTAATAAATTGCACCTCGTAATGTCATCGCGAGCGACCGAAGGGAGCGTGACGATCTCGTACTTGATTAATACAGGGAGGAATTCTTGAAAAAATGCCCGTATTGTGCTGAAGAAATCCAAAACGAAGCGATTTACTGCAGGTATTGCGAACATAACCTAAAACCAAAAGACTCTCCAATTTTACCAAAAAAAACCGTCACAGTTACCCTTCCCCAAAAAAGGAAAAAGGTATTATGGCAAGCGCTTCTCTTCGGTCTAGGGATTGGTATTTTGGTTTTTAACTATAACCTGACAATTCCTATGGAGTATCCTGCGGCCGGTTATGCCGGTTATTTTTTCAACGCATTCATGCACGGAGTAACTTCCATTTTTATCTATGGCGCATTTTACTCGTTCATAATCTGGATATATCGCGCCTGGATTAAACCCATCAATGGTGAAAGAAAATTAAGTCAAGAAACAGGTTTTTTATCCATATTAATTTGTCTTGGATTGCTATTTTTATCAACGATAATCTTATTAATTTAAAGGGGATTTTTTGGATAGATTTTAATATTTCTCTGAGGAAAATATGAAAAAATGTCCATTTTGTGCAGAAGAAATTCAGGATGGGGCAATTTATTGCCGATATTGCAAGCACGATCTACCAAGTAAACCAACAACCGAACCACAACTTGGGTCAGGGTGGAAAATCTTTGCCTTGTTAATGGTTATTGGTATTATCGCGTGTCTGTTTTATATTGGAACAAGCATTTTGCCAAAAGCAACTCCAACTGCACATATCTGGCCCACCTTAACCCCCACGATAAAACTCTTAACACACTTTACCCCTGTATATGTTACTAGAACACCAGTAAGGATTGCCCCCACTCAATCCTTATGTACTCTCTGGTCATCAGTAACTTTACAAGATGTGGGTAAAACCATGTGTGTTTATGGTATCGTGCGTAGTACTTCTTTCAGTGAACAGCAATTAACTCAATACTTTTATTTTTCAGCAGATCCCACATCAATTTATTTTCAAAAATTCTTGTATATCTTTGATGATGGGATTGAGGGTCATTGTATCCAATTTACTGGAGAGATTTTTAGATCATACAACACACCCTATATGTACTTGGAACCCGATGATGCTATATTTTTTTGCGATTAATTCGATATTTTTTACGGAGGATAAATGCGAGGTTTTGTAAAGGGATGTGGTGCTATCGGGGTTTTAATTCTATTTTTCATCGTTGCAGCATGGGAATTGATTTCCAACCTTATAAATCACGAGCACCCAACTTGGTTTAACTGGGTAGGCATTGTGATTATTCTTTTATCTGGATGTGGAATTGCGAAAATGTTTGCGACTGGCGATTTCAAGTAGGGAGTAGGAAGGGTGATCTGAAACTCCACCATTTTTGTCTTAATTGCCAAAAACCCCAAAAAAGTTGCCAATTTG
>JAAYUP010000181.1 GCA_012517635.1 Candidatus Atribacter alterifermentans | reverse complement strand
GGCAAGATGAAAGATTTGGGCTTCTGGATCCCGGTTGATTGCTATAATATAACGAGATGTTTGCATTCCGGCTAAATGCTGAATTGCACCTGATATGCCAAGAGCAATATAAAATTCGGGGGATACGGTTTTCCCACTTAAACCAACTTGATGGGGAAAAGACACCCATCCCTGTTCGACAGATACTCGACTTCCACCCACACAACCGTTTAAACACTGCGCTAATTCTTCAAGGAGAGTAAAGTTCTTAGTGTTTTTCAGTCCACGACCACCACTACACAGGATTTTCGCTTTGGTAATATCAAGATTATAATCATCCTCAATAAATTCATTTTTCAAGAATCCACTCGAATAGGTTGTATTATCTTCCTCGATCACGATTCTGGTCCCATTATTAGTACTCGTATTCTACCACCATGTTCCTCCTTTATCTGAATGGCTAACTCGATGGCATTCAAATCGATTGGATTTATGGTGAGTGGTATTCCTTTCCGATTCAAGGTTCCAGTTTCGGGATCGATCTTCGCTTCTCCAATTTCTGGTACCTGTTTAATCAATACAATCATTTCCATTGAGAAAAAACCTCTTCGATTTTCAATTTCATCTAATGATTCATTAAACAAATCCCTTCCAATTTTTCAATGTTAACTTTTTGCTCTAATAAAATCAATGATCCAAATTGAAAAGAATGCCCCTTTTATCATTCCAATAAAAGTAGTTCAAAAAGAAAGAATGAATTTGATATGAAGAATCTCAAAGCTGGACATAAAAAAGTAACTAACTTTTTGATTTTTTTAATAAGCTTCTTTTTGAGTCATTTCCGCAGCCCCAAAAAGTTTTTGATATCACTACTCATTCGAATGAATGAGTAAAGAGAATTTATTTTTTTCTTTATTTGATCAATTCTGATAGAAGATCGAGATAATTTTCTAATAATCGAATTATCAGGAAGTTATTTCGGACGTGCTCTTTTCCTTTTTCTCCCATTTCTATTCCCATTTCGGGGTTTTCAAGAAGCGAAACGATCTTCTCAACAGCGGCTTTTTTGTCATGAGGATCGACAAGAAACCCGCTTACTTTGTCTTGAATTTGTAAGGGGATCCCTCCAATATTTGAAGCAATCACCGGTTTACCCTTCCAAAGTGCTTCGGTTACCGTTAAACCAAAACCCTCCCGGGTTGATTTCTGAATAACCACATTTGCTCGACGCTGTAAGGCATTAACTAAAATACTGTTTTCGGTGGTAAGCAGAATTAAATCTCGTTTTTTGATAAGATCGGCATGTTTTTTCAAAATTCTTGAATAAATCTTATATCCTTCCGGGTCGTCACTCGCCATACTTCCGCATAGAACTAGACGACAATCAATTGCTTTTCGAACCTCTCGATAAATATCAATAACTCCTTCAGGATCTTTCCATTTATCAAAACGGGAAATCTGAGTAAGGATCGGTTTATTGAGAGGAACCCTGAATTTCTTCATGGTTTTTTGAATGGTATATTCGGTAAGTGGTTTGTTTTTTGGCGAAAGAGGGTCAATGGCAGGTGGGATGATAATTTGTTTAACGGGAAGATCTTTCCTAAGGTATTTTTCATTTGAAATGATAACCAAATCATATTTCAATATAAAACCCTTTAAGAAATTCCAGAGTCGTTGATTGGGGTTGGTCAGATCAATATGGCATCGCCAAATCCATGGTTGCCTTTTTTTATAAAAACGAATTAAGGGCAATGGTTGGGGGTCATGAATAATACAAGCATCATGGTCAAGATGGGTAAATTGTGAAAAGTCTTCATTGTTTTTAACATATAAATCCCTTTTAATATGAGTAAAATGGAGTGGGTCTCCTTGGAGTGCATTGTGAAATTTCTTTGTGATACCAAAAAAATCCGGATTTCCATGCAAGATTCTCCATCCAGCATCGAGACCAATATCGTTCATTAAGGGTACCAGTGAAGAAAGCATTTCAGCCACCCCACCACCCTGATAGGTCGAGTTGACGTGCACAACATGTTTCCCATATAATTTCGTCATTTTATTATGAACCCGAAATATAACTTCATCTCCGACTATTTCTTGGTAGTCATCTAATCTTTTCATCGGTCACCTCCGTTAATTCTAGTAGAAACTGTCGAACATCTTCCGGACTTTGTATACTATAGCGGGCATGAGTTGAATTAATGCCCACTTTTATGGTATGAGCATTTTCTGGTAAAACTGAGAAAATATCTTCATCAGTATAATCATCACCAACCGCCAAAATAAAATCAGCTGGGTAATCCTTTAATAATAGACTTGCTATCCGGCCTTTGTTGATGGATACATTTTTAATTTCAATGATTTTATTTCCTCTTAAAACTCCTAAGCTAAGATTGGCAATTAAATCAAGGAGAGCGTTTTCGAGTTCCTTTGTCCGAACATCAGCCAAGTTTGGATCTGCTTTTCGATAATGCCATACTAATGAAAAATCTTTTTCTTCCAAGAACGAACCGGGTGTCCAATCAACATAATGTTCCATGAGCGGACGTATCTGCTCTTTCCACTGGTTTGATAAAGGTTCAATAGTTTGCCAATCATCTGGAGTTTTCTTAATCCAAGCACCATGCTCTGCAACCAATATCAATCGGGACAAATCAAACCATGATTCCAATGTCTCTTTCTTTCTTCCGCTAATTATTACAACCTGGTTCCTTTTATCGCTGGTCAATTTATCTAACAAAATAAGGAGCTTTTCATCGGGTTTGGCTTTTCGAGGAGCGTCAGCAAAGGCAACGAGCGTTCCATCGTAATCCAACAACAAAAGACGATGC
>JAAYUP010000180.1 GCA_012517635.1 Candidatus Atribacter alterifermentans | reverse complement strand
TGGATATGAGTTTCGCTAACCAAGCTTTGTCAGTCAAATATTTAAAAGAGCGAGCCTCTACACTTGAAAATCAAGTGTATAAAGTCCCCGATGATATCGATATGAACGTCGCTCTTTTAAAGCTATCTTCTTTATCGATAAAAATTGAGGAACTTACTCCTCGTCAAAAGAAATATTTAGCTTCTTGGGAGGAAGGAACGTAAGTGAGATGATAAGAAGCTAAGATTCATGAAATGGAATGTATGAATTAATTAAAAAATGAAGAAATTTTTCCCTGTTTCATCTTTAAAAGATGAAACCAAACGACCGAAGGGAGGACGTAAAATGAATCAATATGAGTTAGGAATGGTTCTTCGTTCAACTTTGACCGAAGAAGAAGTAAATCAGTTAGTAGAAGGTGTAAAGTCTCGGATAGCAGAGCTCGGAGGAGAATGCACTGGGACTCATTTATGGGGAAAGAGACGTCTCGCTCATCCCATCAAAAAACAAACTGAAGGGATTTATGTTTTTTTTAATTTCCTCCTTTCTCCCCAATCAGTTAAGGAACTGGCTCGAACAGTTCAATTTATCGATTCGGTTCTGCGCCATATTTTAGTAAAAGATGTAAAGAAGACGACCGTAAAAGAAAAAAAAACGGTGGAAGACCTCATTACTGAAACCAATCCAGAGCCACAGTTAGAGGAATTAGAATTATCTCATTCTGAAACCGACGATGTTCAAACTCCATCTGAATAGGATCATCTTAATAGGCCAAGTAACTGAAAGACCACAACTTCGTTATGTACCAAGTGGTATTCCGTTGTGTTCCTTTTCGATTGAGGTCATGAGAGAAAAACCAAATTCAACTGGAGCAGATGAAGAGTACGATGTATTTCCAATTATTGCTTGGAAAGATCAAGCCCTTTATTGTAGTCAATCAATCGAAAAAGGGAATTGGGTTTATTGTGAGGGATCATTACAAATTCGTACCTTTGGTGAAACGGGTGCTCAGAAAAAAACGACCGTTGAAGTCCTTCTTAAAGACATTTTTCGACTTCAACAGTAAAAAAGAATTTCAATGTCAAGAGAGGTTAGATACTAATGAAAACCGAGCGAGATTCAGGAAAAAAATTTTTTAGACGTTCACGGAAGAAAAACTGTATTTTCTGCGTCGAAAAAGGGCCAATCGATTACAAAGATATCAATCGTTTAGGACGTTTTATCAGTGAAAGAGGGAAAATTGTACCAAAAAGAGTTACCAGTGTTTGCGCTAAACATCAGCGGGAACTTTCAATTGCGATTAAAAGAGCGCGGGAAATAGGTTTACTTCCCTATTCATTAGATTAAATTCGATACATTCGAAAAAAAATGAGGAAGCTCAAACCGACTGTTGAGGGGGCTTTTTTGGCTGCTTTGACAGTCGTTTTATATCTATCGAGTGTTTACATACCGTTATTTGGTTTCTTTTTAAGTTTTTTTTGCCCATTGCCAGTCCTGTTTTTAGTAATTCGATGGGATTTAAGAACGAGTATTTTGGCTGCTGGGGCAGCTACTTTATTAGTGGCTTTTACTGGATTAATCCCGGCTCTTATCTGTATAAGTTATACTCTGATTGGGATTTTTTTGGGATATGCGATCAAAAGAAAATATTCTTTTTTCGAAGTGATCGGTTTTGGAAGCTTGGTGTCGCTATTATCAAAGATTGCATTAATTGGTTTAACTTTTCTCTTCACCGGAATGAATCCGATCAGCGAAAACCTTCAAATCATGGAGGAAGCTTTTCAAAGAACTTCTCAAATGTTTGGAGGGTATGGAGAAGAGAACTTCCAACAAATAATAACTTTAATTCATTTTGCTCTTCCGGCAATCTTAGTGGTTGCTTCCATACTTGATACCACCATTAATTTCTTTTTAGGATCTTGGGTGGGGAGGAAAATCGGAATTCCCTTTCCTCAATATCCAGCATTTCAAAGTTGGAAATTTCCAGTTTCAGTTTTCTGGATGTTTATTCTGAGCTGGGTTTTTGTTTTATTTGGTGGAGAAACCCTTTATGGAAGAATAGGTCTTAATTTACAGATAGTTACACAATCTCTTTTTATTGTCCAGGGAGTTGCTATTGTATATTTCTTTCTGAATCGTTATATTCAATCTCGTGGAGTAAAAATAGTAATACTTTTATTTGTGGTGTTCCAGCCAATATTGAGTACAATTTTAAGCTGGTTAGGAGTCCTCGATACGTGGTTTGATTTTAGAAAAATAGGCTCACCAAAGTGATAATTCAATAGTTCAATGTTCATGCTGTTTTAAAATAGTAATTTTAAGGATGAAAAGCTCTTCTCAGGATTCGATCTCCCCCTTTCGCAAAGGGGGGATTTGAGTTTTTCCTGCTCCGTCATTGCGAGGAGCGCAACGACATAAGAATCTCATCAACCCAGTCTGTCATTCTGAAGAGCGTATTGTGCGACGTGAGAATCTCATCCTTTAAAGTTTTTATAAAAAAAGAATTGAAAAGATGAGATCCTCACGGCTTCATAAAGCGAAGCCTCAGGATAAAGCCGGCGGATTCAGATGAGATCCTCACGCGGGAAAGCACCGCTTAGGATGAAGATAACATAAAACGTTGTTATATTTTCAGGATTGAGGTTTCATTGTGGAAAAGGAGTGATATCATGAAGCTTATACTTTTACAAAAAGTTGACAACCTCGGTGATGAAGGAGACGTTATTGAGGTAAAAGAAGGATACGCTAGAAATTATCTCCTTCCAAAGAAATTAGCGTTCGAAGCAACCAAAGGGAGTTTAACCCAAATTGATATCTTGAAACGTAAGAGAAAACAAAGAGAAGAGAAAGAATTAGATGCCCTTCGACAACTTCAGAAGAAAGTCGATGGAATGCGACTTGAATTCGTGCGAAAAGCAGGAGACAAAGGAAAACTTTACGGTTCGGTTACTTCAAAAGAAATTGCTGAGAAAATTGGAGAAATATTGCAATTAGAATTGGATCGAAAGTTTATTGATCTTCCCGAACCAATTAAAGATGTTGGTAAAACCGAAGTAAAGCTTCATTTCGGAAAAGGTATTTATGGTTCGGTGCAGGTTCAAATTATCCCCGAGGAAAGTGTTCGACCGGATGACTCAAAAGAGGTGAAAGAATCCTGAGCATTGAAAGAGTACCTCCCCAAAGTCTCGAAGCTGAACAGGCGACCTTGGGTTCAATGTTATTGGAGAGAAATGCTCTCCTTAAAGCATTGGAAATACTTCGTCCGGAAGATTATTATTATGATAATCATCGGATCATATTTACTGCTATTAGTGAGCTTTTTGAAGAAGATAAAGCGTGTGACATTGTTACTCTGGCTGAAAAACTCAGAGCGAAAAATCAACTTGAGACAGTGGGAGGTCTTGAATATTTATCTCTTTTAACCAATTTAGTGCCAACGGCAGCGAATGTAGAGTATTATGCTCATATTGTTGAAGAGAAGGCTATTGTTCGGCTTATTATTCAAATTTGTACTCAGATTATTCAAGAGAGTTATGAAAGCCAAATCGATGCTACTCAATTGCTCGATCGTTCACAACATATGATTTTGCAGTTATCTCAAAGCCGGGTCAAAAGTGATTTTGTAGCTCTAAAAACAGTCATTAATGAGACTTTTGATCGTATCGAGGAACTTTACCATCGAGATGAGCATATCACTGGTCTACCAACTGGTTTTGTTGATTTGGACAATATAACAGCTGGATTTCATCCTTCTGAACTTATCGTTATTGCAGCGAGACCTGGAATGGGGAAAACCAGTTTTTGCCTCAACATAGCTCAACATGTGGGTATTCATAAAAAGATACCAGTGGCATTTTTCAGTTTGGAAATGTCTCGAGATCACATTGCTCAAAGGATGTTGTGTGGAGAAGCAGGAATCGATGCGTCACGGGTGAGAAGAGGGCTTATCAATGAAAAAGATTGGCCGATTTTAGCTTCGGCAGCCGGGCGTTTAGCCAATGCTGCGATTTATATTGATGATTCTCCAGGGATAACTGTACTTGAATTGCGAGCGAAAGCTAGAAGACTAAAAGTAGAAAAAAACTTAGGTTTGGTTATTGTTGATTATTTACAACTCATGAGTGGACACGTTCGATCTGAGAATCGACAGCAAGAAATTTCAGAAATTTCCCGATCATTAAAAGCAATGGCTCGGGAGCTCAATGTACCAGTTGTTGCGGTTTCTCAACTAAGCAGAGCAGTGGAGCAACGTAATCCAAAGCGTCCTCAGCTCTCGGACCTTCGAGAAAGCGGAGCGATTGAGCAGGACGCCGACTTAGTTATGTTTATTTATCGAGAAGAATATTATAATCCCAACACTCAAAGTAAAAAAAATATTGCTGAAATTATTGTAGCTAAGCAAAGAAATGGTCCGGTAGGCGTTGTTGAGCTTCTCTTTAGGAATGCTTTTACCAAATTTGAAAACTTGTCCCGCCGAACCTATATTCCGGGAGGAGAAGAGTAGTTTTTTGGCAGTTATCTTTTCATTGACATAAAATTCTTAAGAATGATATCATTTTCAAAAAATGGGAGGGATTCATTTGAAAAAACATTTAGTATTTTTTTTAGTCATAATGGTAGGAATGATTGGTTTGAGTTCATTGGCTATGGCATCAACTTTGGATGAGATAAAAGCCCGGGGGACGATCATCATCGGGACCGATGCAACGTATCCGCCTATGGAATTTCATGATGAAAAAGGAAACATCATTGGTTTTGACATTGACCTTGGCAATGCCATTGCCGAGGTATTGGGAGTCAAAGCGAAGTTTATTGATACTGCTTGGGATGGGATATTTCCAGCTTTAGATTCGAAAAAGTTTGATATCATTATGTCTTCAACTTCAATCACCGAAGAACGTTTAAAGTCTAAAGACATGAGTGACCCTTATTATAAAACATCTCAAGCAATAGCAGTTCGAAAAGATGATGATTCAATAAAAGGACCGGAAGATTTAGTTGGAAAAGTCGTTGCTGTTCAAATTGGAACCACCGGAGATTTTGCTGTTAGTGAAATCGAGGGTGTAAAAGAAATCAAACGCTTTGATACCACTGATAAAGCCTATATAGAAGTGCTTAATAAAAGGGCTGATGCTGTTGTCAATGATTTATCAGAGGTATCTTTCCGTATGAAACTCCTTCCTGACATGAAAGTTGCTGCGACATTCAAAGAAGGAGAAGATAATTATGCGATTACAATGCGGAAAGGAGAAACCGAATTATTGGCAGCTCTTAATGAAGCGCTTGCTCAATTAAAAGAATCGGGCAAATATCAGGAAATATATGATAAATGGTTCGTTTCCCCGGGGAATTAGTTGAGTAGAGACGGTTTTATAAAAATAAAAAAATGGGCGCAAATCCTTGCGCCCATTTTTTCCGTATTTAAACACGTCTTGATCTAAATATGAATTTTTATGGTGTTCATTTAACACTTCGATTGTAAAAAAAATTGAGAAGGAAATCAATTTTTCTTTCCCAAGTTCTTGTCAGAAGCTTAATGAAGTTAGGGACATTACTAGTGAACAAAGTTTTACCGATAAATTGAAAAAATACATTTCCTAAGCGTGGCATCGAACCACAATCAGAAATGTTCAGAGCGGAAGGAGGCACCATGGTTGCAATTTGACTTATCAGCACTTGTTAAAGCTATTCCTGCCTTACTTTATGGAGCATCGGTTACCCTCAGGATTACAGTTCTTTCAATAGCCATCGGTTTAGTGATTGGATTCATAACCGGCTTGGCACGGGTTTGGCCTAATATTGTCTTTCGTTCGATTTCGAATACCTATATTGAGCTTATACGAGGGACTCCCTTATTAGTTCAAATTTTTATTGTCTATTTTGGTTTACCTGTCTTAGGTCTCAATTTAGATCCTTTTATTGCAGGTATGATAGCCATGGGAATCAACAGTGGTGCTTATATCGGTGAAATTGTTCGGGGTGGTATCGAATCCATTGCCAAAGGTCAAATGGAAGCTGCTCGATCTTTGGGGCTCACTTACTGGCAGGCAATGAGATATGTTATTCTTCCTCAATCCTTAGTTCGGATTTTGCCGGCATTGGGAAATGAATTTATTGCCTTGTTAAAAGATTCATCTTTGGTATCAACTATTGCCATTGCTGAATTAACCCGTTCTGGGCAAATCATTATAACCCGAACCTTTAAATCTTTTGAAATTTGGTCGGGAGTCGCCCTTTTTTATTTTATAATGACTTATACAATATCGAGAATTGTGAAATATTCTGAGAAGAGGTTACGTTACGGTGAGTAGGTGGGCTATTGAGGTTAATGGATTGAATAAATTTTTTAATACCAATCATGTTTTAAAGAATATTGATATTCGAGTTCCTTTTGGTGAAGTAGTTTCTATTATTGGTGCTTCCGGCTCAGGAAAAAGTACTTTTTTACGTTGTTTGAATGGTATTGAATCGATCCATAGTGGTGAAATATATATCAATGGGGTAAAAATCACCGATAAAAAGGTTAACATCAATATTGTTCGGCAATCTATTGGAATGATATTTCAGAATTTTAATCTTTTTCCTCATATGACGGTTATGAGTAATATAACTTTGGCTCTCCAAAAAGTAAAAAAAATGTCTAAAGTGGAATCAGAAAAATTATCCTATCGTTTATTAGAAAAAGTTGGTTTAGAAGAAAAAGCAGAATCTTATCCCATCCAGCTTTCTGGTGGTCAACAACAAAGAGTAGCAATTGCGCGGGCTTTAGCCATGAATCCACGGGTGATGATGTTTGATGAGCCGACTTCTGCTTTAGATCCGGAAACCGTCAATGATGTTTTGGATGTGATGAAAGAGTTGGCTCGGGATGGCATGACCATGGTGGTTGTAACTCACGAGATGGGGTTTGCTCGGGAAGTTGCCGATCGTGTAGTGTATATTGATGAGGGGAGAATTATTGAGGACGGAAAGCCGGAAGATATTTTTTATAATCCGAAGAACCCTCGTTTGCGAGATTTCCTGAGTAAAATAATAAACGTGTAAAGAAGAAACCTCTCAGGTTTCTTGGTGAAAAAATTTAACAATGAAAGTTTTTGCATGTCGATCAATCTTCCTTTATCCAAAGGGAGATGAATAAAAAAGATTGATCTCATGAGATTGCCACGTCACTCCGTTCCTCGCAATGACGAGTCAGAGTTCCTTCTCCCTTGATGGGAGAAGGTGAGGATGAGGGTGGATTTTTAAACTGTTCACACCACGGTTCACGGTATTTGCAGGATAGACCCTCATGCTGCTTTCGCAGCACCAGATGAGGATG
>JAAYUP010000179.1 GCA_012517635.1 Candidatus Atribacter alterifermentans | reverse complement strand
TACTATTCGAATGCTATTCTTTTCAAGAACGAACCGAACTCGAACACCGGGTTGAATATTTAAATGCTTTCTTGCTTCAATTGGCAGGGTAACTTGCCCCTTACTTGAAACCTTAGAACCTTTCATTCTTTACCTCTCAATTTATGATTTACTTTATAATAATTATAAATCAATAATAATATAAGTAAATCTTCTTATAATGTGTCATGAATTTACTTCTCCCCCTCGCCCCCTCTCCCCCTCAGCGTTTTTTGCTTTATACCCTTCCTCGGTCTTTTCATCATTATCTGTTGTTTAAAAGCGGTATGAGCATCTTTCCTCAATGAACTCCAAGAGTTCACTACCTTGGATAAAAATTCTTTTCTATCACAAAAGAGAAATTTTGCCGCAGCTGAAAGCTTTTTTCGTTGAACATTTGAGGAAATGTTTAATACAGGATATAAAATGCTTTAAATTTCCTTCTCAAGGAACCACAATAAAACCCATGCCTACTTGAATAAAGTGTGCATCTTCGGTTAGGATGTTAACGATTTTAAGCTTATTCATTACAACTATAGAGGTGAGATCAGTAAATGAGATTCGTGGTTTATCTTGATACTTCATTCTTAATATTTTGGTTTCCTCAAATCGCTCTGGCGTAGTCCATTCTATTAGGAGATAACCATTCAAGACTGCTTCATTTAATCTTTCCACCGATTCTCGAGCAACACTATAAGGTAGTCTCTTAAAAAGTAAGGTATATGTCTCGTCCAAAACATAATCTGTAGTATAAATTCTCCCGTTTTGTTTTTAAACTTCTTGATAATATGTCTTGACTTTCTTATGCCGTGCTTCTCGCCTATCACGAAGAGTAAGCCAACCCCAGGTGTCAATAAAAAGCATCACGATCCGTACAACTCCTTATCAATCTCATGGGCTAAGGATCCATGAGATGCTCCTCCAATGAACTTTAATATAGGATCCTTTTGAGGATCTAGGCCTTCTTGAACTCTTTCCAAAACCTCTTTTGTCTCTTTTGTTCTAAGATAACCAACAAAATCAAGGACCTCTTGGACTCGATCTTCCGGAAGCTTCTCTATTTCTTCAATCAGTTTTTCTTTTAAAATATTTAACATAAAAATAATTCTCCTTTTTCCAATCAAGGATAAAACAATTCGTTTGTTTTATTATAACAAAACAGAAATAACCGGACAATTTAACAACTCTATAATTTATTAGCTCTAAAAGCAACTCAATTTTGTGCACTTTTTAGTTTCATAATACTTATCCACTCTCCCTTTTTTAATTGAAGGTTTTTGCACACTTCAACAGTTCCACAATTCCTCAATTCCATAGCTCTTTTCGACTTACAAGTATTTCAAGGTTAGAACTTTGGTATAATGTGAAGTATGAAGAAGATAGAAAAGCTAAGAAAAATTTGTCAAAAATATAATATTGCTTTGGTCTATTTATTTGGATCGCAGAAAGAAAATGCATTAAAACTCCTCAATGGAGAAAAAGTAGATATCAATGACCCTTTAGCTGATATCGATGTTGGTATTGTATTTATTCATTCCATTGAGGACATTCCAGAACGATATAAAATCTACTCGAATATCTATAATGACTTTGAAGATTTATTTCTACCCTATCATTTAGATTTGGTCTTTCTCCAAGAATGCCATTCGGTTTTCCAAACCGAAGCTCTTTTGGGAATTTGCGTTTATAGTATTTCCGAAGAATTTAAAGATGCATATGAGATGATGGTCTTAAGAAGATCTGCCGACTTTAAATACTTTTTAGACAAATACGCTGAAGAAGCTTTAGAAAAATATTAAG
>JAAYUP010000178.1 GCA_012517635.1 Candidatus Atribacter alterifermentans | reverse complement strand
CAGGACAAACTTGCAGAAATGCTTGGTAACTATATTGGTAAAAATCCAAAACCAACTTATATTGTAAAAATGACTGCCGAGGAAATGGCATTCTATGAATTAACCGAAAAAGCCTGGGGTATTGCACCTAATTCCTGTTCATCGCCTGGACAAGCAGCTATTGCTGTAACTGCAAAGATGCGTGGGCTTGGGTTACCAGTATGGTGCCTTGCTGAGGTTGATGATCATGGTGTTTATGACGTTCTTCAAAAGTATATTGATCTTGTCCAAAAAGAGGGTAACGAAGCACACAAAAAAGCCGTTGAAATAGGCAAAGTCGCAATTGTTAAAACAACTCTACCTGAATATTTAGCTGCTCTTCTTTCGGAAGAAAACTGCCAAAAAGGAATGCGTGAATTCTTGACATCCTTTGAAGGGGGCAAAATTCTGTCCCTTGCTATTGAAATCGGAGCAAGTGGGAATGTACTCTCGGATATTCGTGATTTGTTTGCGGTGAAGCATTCTTGCTTGTGGGACAGACAGACAGGCGAGGATGAAATCCGCAAACTCTTGACTAATTATGGAATTGTCAGAGAAAGTAACAACCTTTTAAACGTGAATGCTCATTCTCTTTCAGAAACATTTAAAGAATGGCGTGAACGGCTGAAATTTATGGGCGTTTCTTGTGAGGCATTACGAACAAAGTTTCCTTCGCTCATTAAAATCCTTGATACACTTCTGAAAATATATCAGCAATCGGACATACTACCAGACCAGCTAAAGATGTTTCTTTCAGAACTGATGACCCATAATGTAGAAATCCGCAACTTAATTAATAACGAAAAGCGAATATTTACCGAAGTTTACTCCCCTTATTTTGATGATTTGAGCGACTCTGATATCAACGAGGTAAAGAGCATGCTACCGACGGGGATGTTTGGACTTCAAAAGACAGATTGCAATGCCAAAGTTAAGGAAGCAGCAGAGAAATTCCGCAAAAACCAATTAAAAACTCAAATGTTCAATCTTTGGAAAGAGAAAACTGGAACGAAAAATCCTCGTGAATGGTCAAGCCGTTATAGAACTCCAATACTTTGCTGTGTATCTGAAAACGAGTTTGACAAAGCAAAAAAAGCATTTGATACATTGAACAGAAGCTGGTCTTCTGATATAGAAATAAAAGCTACCATTGCGTTCCTTGAATCGACGACTCTATTCGAAGTTTTAAATGATGAAAAAGAATGCAATGCCTCCTTTGAACGCTGTATAGTTGGAAAATATCGTTATTTGATCCCAAATCTGAATAAAATTAGGGATACTCTTGAGCGTTTGTCTGTTGATGCCTATGAATGGTATGAGAATCCAAGTGCTAAAAACAAAGTCAGGCAACTTGCTGAAGCGGAATACAATGCTGGCGGGAGTGACAAAGCTCTCGAGAAAATCGATAAAATGGACGATGCTCAATTGAAACAATATCTTAAGCGGCTCGTTAGGGAAAATATGACTTTAGGGATTGAAATTATAACAAGCGGAGATGAGTAGATAGATGCCAATTCAAGTGGTAAAAAATTATCTTACCTCTGATGTTAAATACCCCTTCTTCTTTGTAGTTGGTGACGGACAATATAAGGGTATCAAAGAGAAGCTATTAGAATTAGGTCTTTCTTTCATTAAGGTTAGCGACTTTTGCCGCGATGACGACAAACCACCTGATATTGACAGTTTATTTGAACACCTTAAGACTGCTGACACGAACGCAAATGACAACAAACTGGTAGTTATTGGAATTGGAGAATATCTCGCTCTTCGTGGAAACAATGAAGCTGTGAGGGTTTTATCTCAACTGAAAGACCTTAATATTGGAAATGCTAAAGTTGTTTTACTTTTGCGCGGGATTACTGCTCAAATCAATGACCTAAAAGCAGACCCACGTTTTGATAATCGACGCTTCTATAAACTTGATAATGCATATAGCGATTTTTCACTCACGCTTGTTGATCCGTCTATCGAATTATCAAATTCGAAAGGAATTAAGGATCTACTTATTAAACTTGAAAATGGCATGTGTGGGAATGTTATTGTACAAACAAAAGCTAATCTTGATGAAACTCTTTTTACCGTTCATAAGATAAACAATGCCTACGAATGTATTAAACTTACCATACCTAACTTTAACTTACCTTTCTCTTGTGGTTGTAATGAACTGTGGACTGAGTTACTAAGGGAATTGACGCTAAACGATGGTTCGCTTGATGCAGTGTTTGAAAAAAATGGCTTTGTTGGCTCCCTTGAAAAAGATTTTTATGTTCGAGTTGCAGGACTTGGATATAGGAACTGGCTTTACTTCATAGCTTTGAAAACCAAATCAGAAACTCTGTCAAATAGTTATCTGCGCTATGTACTGGATAAAACAAATTGCTTCGAGGACTTTAAAACGAATGTGCTAAACGCAATAATCGAAGTTCCACACAACGATAAGCAATTTAACAGATTTTATGACGATAGAAAAAGACTTGTGGAAAAATTCCCGGAGTCGGATATCGCCGATTTCGTTGTCAATAACCGCAAGAACACTGCTGAAAGTATTTATAAGCTGACTAACGGTACAAAAACTGAGCGTGAAGAGATTATAGCTTGGGTTTCCCAAAATGGTGTCATACCTCAGATTGATGATATATATCCTGAATTGGCAGCTTATCTGAAAAAATATACCTTCAATTGCGGTGACCTGTCAGACTTGCTGACGGAGTATTTTGACGCATACAAAAAACAGAAAATTTCCAACAAGCTTGAAGACGACTTCATAGAGAAAGTCGAGAAACTCGCGAAAAGCCGTGATTATAACCGGTTGTCCACACGTAACGAAATAATCGAAGGTATTGATAAATCTGACACCTACCTTTACTGGCTCGACGCGTTTGGTGTTGAGTATTTGGCTTTCATATCAGAATTAGCATACAAGCACGGGCTGTCTATTTCAATAAATATTGCCCGTGCGGAGTTACCGACTATAACTAACTTTAATCAAGATTTTTACGAATCTTGGCAAGGTAAAAAAGAAAAGAATGATGAACTCGACAACATAAAACACAATGATACGGGCGGGTATAATTTTGAGAATAATGAGTTGCCTATTCATCTTGCTAAAGAACTGGATATCATATCAGGGGTTCTTGATAAAGCGGCTACAGAACTTGCCTTACGTCATTGCGAGCGTTTCCTAATTGTAAGTGACCACGGAGCTTCTCGCCTTGCTGTATTGCAACGTAAGGAAGAAAAGTATGAAACAGGCACCAAAGGTGAGCATTCTGGTCGCTGCTGTGAATCTTTTGATTCGTATAACAATGACCTGCAATTTGCCACTGAAGAGAACGGGTACCTCGTTCTTGCGGATTATGGACGATTTAAAGGAAGTCGTGCAGCTAACGTTGAGGTTCATGGAGGGGCTTCTCTCGAGGAGGTAGTCGTTCCAATTATTGAACTAACGCTGAAAGATAGCAAAATAACCGTTGATCTGGTAGAAGAATTTGTAACCGTTGACTACAAAACTGGAACGGAGATAACACTGTTCTTCAATAAACCATTGAAAAAGGAAGTGTCGATTGTTATGAGCAGTATACGCTATCCCGCTTTTTCCCTTGATGACAATCACTATAAGGTTATACTTCCTGATACAAAGCGGGCAGGCAATTATCCCGCTGATGTATATGTTGGAGATGACTTCATCGGGAAAATACTGATTAAAGCACAAGGCAAGAGCGGCAAGATCAACGAAGGATTTGACAATTTACTTTAAAGGGAGATGCTTTTCATGATCGAAAAACTGCGAAATTGTTTCGGTGAAATGGTTGTATATAAAGACCTTAAGAAAAGCAACTTCTTTTCTGCACTAAGTCTACCTTCATTTATGCGCGACTGGCTCTTGAAGAAATTTGAGAATGAAAACGGACATTTTGATTCGGACGAATTGGCTCGATTCATGCGTGCGTATCTGCCACGCAAGGAAGATTGGACAGCGATAAAAAATAGAGTAATTATTGAAAATGAACGCGTGAAGTTTCTTGCCAAGGTTTCTGTTGATATAGATATTAAAACTGGGGAGGTATCTTTTTCACTACCTGACTTTGGTCTTGCAAGTAAAGACACCATCATTGAGGATTATGTCTGGGACAGTTGCAAAGAGGACTTGGTTCGCGGACGAGAAACGTGGGGCGTGATTGAAATAGGATATCGACCTCCCAATGGCTATGATTTGGGATTTTCTCAGAACAAAACCAAAGGAGCTAATAAAGGAAAAATCAAGCTCACTTACTTCAAGAGATTTTGCCCCTATATAATTGATGTTGACTACTACAAAGATGCCCGTAGAGAATTTAATATCTTAGAATGGATTGATGTGTTATTAGGCGCAGTTGATTATAATGCGAGTGGTTACCTTGGTGACGAGGAAAAGAAACTCACAATGTTGACCCGCCTACTTCCTTTTGTAGAAAAGCGGTTGAACCTTATTGAGCTTGCGCCAAAAGGAACAGGAAAATCGTACCTATTTGGGCGCGTCAGCCGTTTTGGTTGGCTCTCTAGTGGAGGCGTTATGAGTCGCGCAAAAATGTTCTATGACCAAAACAAACGTCAAGAAGGTTTGATTGCCGGAAATGATTTTGTTGTTCTTGACGAAGTACAGACCATATCATTCACTGATGTAGATGAAATGAGAGCTGCTCTGAAAGGTTACCTTGAATCAGGTGTTTTTACTGTCGGTAATTACGAGGGAATCGCTGACGCAGGTGTGATTCTCTGCGGTAACCTTAAAAAGGAAACAATGGATTCAGACGGCTATAGTAATATGTTTGAGGAGTTGCCAGCCGTATTTCACGAATCAGCCTTGATAGAGCGTTTTCATGGTTTTATAAAAGGATGGAATATTCCGCGTATGAATGATGACCTTAAGATTTCCGGATGGGCGCTTAATTCAGAGTATTTCTGTTCAATATTACATGAATTGCGGGAGGATATGAGTTATCGTGCTATTGTTGATGAGCTTATTGAAGTTCCTGAAGCAGCCGATACACGAGATACCGAGGCTGTAAAGCGTATAGCAACTGCCTATCTGAAATTACTCTTTCCAAATGTTCGTGAACCTGGCGATATTACTACTCGTGAGTTTAAACGTTACTGCCTTGATAGGGCACGCAAAATGAGAGATACTATAAAATACCAACTCGGTATCCTTGATGAGGAATATCGGGGTAAAGATATGCCCACATTTCGTGTCAAATCCGATCCAGAAATACAGGAATAGTGATGAAATGAAAAGTAAGGTTTGTTATGTTTGTGGAAAAGAAAACCTTAGTAAGAATGAGATTGGGCTAGTTAAAAAGTTACTTGACAAAAATGCCAAGCACTTTTACTGCCTTCATTGTCTCGCATATTACTTGGAGGTAGATACTGAGTTTTTGCTTGAAAAAGTCGAAGAGTTCAAAACACAAGGCTGCACATTATTTTAGGGAGGCGATATATTGATTTATGCCGATAATGCAGCTACGACAAAAATATCTGACAGCGTATTAGAGAAAATGCTTCCCTTTTTACAAGAACAATTTGGTAATGCTTCTAGCCAGTATTCACTTGGAACAAAAGCAAAGTGTGCCATTGAACAGGCTCGCCAACAAGTTGCCATGGCTATCGGCGCGGAGCCTTCTGAAATAGTGTTTACTTCAGGAGGATCTGAGAGTAATAATTGGGTACTCTCTTCTGTGAATAAAGGACACGTTATTACCTCTTCAATCGAGCATCACTCTGTGCTAAACTCGTGCCATTTGCTTGAAAGTAAGGGCGTAGAAGTGACTTACTTGCCTGTTGATAGTAAGGGACGTGTTTCGTTGAACAGTATAAAAGGAGCCATTCGTTCCGACACTATACTAGTTTCTATAATGCTCGCAAACAATGAAATCGGGACAATTCAACCAATAGCTGAAATCGGGAGATATTTGCATGGACGCAGTATTTTATTTCATACTGATGCAGCTCAGGCAGTTGGACATATACCTGTCAATGTTAAGGAACTTGGTGTAGATTTCTTAACCGCTTCCAGCCATAAATTTAATGGGGCTAAAGGAACGGGAATTCTCTACAAAAGGAATGGCGTATCATTGCCTCCTCTTATTTTTGGAGGAGAGCAAGAACTTGGGTTTCGTGCAGGAACTGAGAATGTTGCGGGAATTGTAGCAGCGGGATATGCAATTACCGAAAGCGTCACTATTATGAACTCTATTGCCGATAAACTTTCAGCATTTGATCAAATAACCATTAATGGGATAAGGGCTAAAATACCAAATATCATTATTAACGGTGATGATAATAATCGTTTGCCCGGGATGATCAACATTGTCTTTGATGGTGTGACAGGCGAATCACTTATGCATTTTCTAGACTTACATGGTATATGTGTGTCGACCAGTTCTGCTTGCACATCAGGGAAGGACAAACCTTCACATGTATTAATGGCAATAGGTTTAAGCGAACAACAAGCAAAGTCTGCAATTCGTATTTCTTATGGTAGGTACAACAATTTAGATGAAGTTAAAACTATTGTAGCTACTATTTGCAAAGCTTACAATAAAATTTTAGTAGTAAAACCATAGATTATGAAAAATTATATAAAATGATAACCTTATAATTATGTCTATTTCTTTTAATTAAATTTTCCGCAATTATCTAATGGTGTGTGCATTTCTATTTTGCAATATGCGTTTTTTTAAAAACTTACTTAAAAAATAAAAACAAAAAATGCTTCGAAATTCCTAAATTACTTATTCCATATGAATCCAACTACCTTATCTGTTAAAACCCATCATTTTTAAGGAAAAAAAAGGAATAACACTCTCTCATATGAAAGCACTGGATAACCACAAAGAGTTAAGGCATCCTTTTGTTAAGCAACAAACAAAAAGGAAAACTGAGGGTCGTAGAAAGAATTATCCATGTGAAATATACGAGAAATTTTGAAATATCGATATGAATTTGGTTACAGAATTCGAGCTATGGCTCGAATTCTTCGTCTCTCTCATAACACAGTGCTTGACTATTTTCATGGAGCCAAAGCCTTTGGCATTCCTTGGCCAATTCCTGAAGGAATAGATGATGAAACCTTGGAACGGATGCTGTTTCCCTAGAGACTCCATTCTGCTCCACAGAGCACCATGTCCGATATTACTTTCCTCTGCATCGAATTTGCGAAAAAGGGAGTGACCTTGAATTTACTCTGGGAAGAGTATAAAGAAAACCCATCTTGACAGTTATCCGTATTCCCAGTTCTGTCATTGGTTCCACGAAAAAAGAAAAACCCTTGAACGTTTTTTCCATCAGATTCACTGCTTCGGTGAGAAGCTCTTCACCGATTTTGCTGGTCTAACTATTCCCACTCTAGATTGGGTGACTGGGATCATTCATCCTGCTCATATCTTTGTTGTAGTTCTCGGAGCCAGTCACGACATCTCTGTTGAAGCCTTCGAACGAGAAGACATCGAATACTAGATCCGCACTCATCACCATACTATGGAATTTCTCTTGAGGATTCCCTAGCTCATTGTTCCCTTTAATTCCTACTGGGAAATATCGGAGTTTATTATTCATTTTAAAGAGGATAACGAGGCAACTTCGGATAAAATATGGTCTGTTATTTGAGATGGGGGTGTGGCTGGCGGGGTTCGTTATCCAGGAAACTGGGTTCAAGTCTTGATTCTTGAATTTATCAAAACAATGGAATAGTGCAGTTGAAAAAGGTAAAGGTTGATATTCTCACAACCAAAAAGCCGAGGGGTGAGGGGGTGAATTTTTGGTTCCTTCTCCCTTGATTGAAAAGGTCAGGATTAGGATGAAAGATAAAATTCCTAAAGCAAAAACATAGGGATCAGTTCTTGATTTTTGAATTTTTTGAAAGCTGAGGAATTGAGGAATCGTGGAACTGCAGAACTGAAAAAAGAAAAAAAGATGAGATCCTCACGGATTCGCAAAGCGAATCCTCAGGATTTGTGCCCGGCATGGGCCTATTCTATAGGGTGAAAATCCCGAACGACGAAGGGAATCGTAGTCGTTAGCTCAAGGCAAGGGTGTCCACCGTGAGGTGGAATCTGAAGGAAGCCAGCGGCAAATCTCCGGCCTGAGGAACACGAACCTCAAGCGAGGCTCTTGACAAGTGGATGAGCTTGCATCCCAAAGCGAAATCCTGATTCCCAAAGGTGTCAGGAGTACATGAGGCAGGTAGATGGAGAGACAGAATAGGCTCTTACCCGGGGAGGCCTGCTGGCCGGCCGGGTCATCCGGTAAGGGACATCATATTCAAAAAGTGTCCGTGAACCAGCAGGAGTCAGCCGAGGCCATAGTACTTAAGAAAAAGGAAGGGCCAAACGAAAGGAATGGGAGCAACGTCATGAGTTCAGACCAAAAACACCGACAGCCGAATATCTTGAACGAGAGCTTCCTCAAAGGGGAAAGGGTGAATCCGTCTTCCCTCCGAGAAGTGCCGAGTTCTGGTCAGGCACCAAGACGCCAGCCTCCCAACGAAGCCACCCGGTTTCTCATGGAACAGATTGTCCAGAAAGCCAATGTTCAAAAAGCTCTCAAACGAGTCATCTCAAACCGTGGAGCAGCAGGAGTGGACAAGATGAAGGTCACTGACCTTCCTGCTTTTCTCACCCATTCCTGGCCCCGCGTTCGAGCTGAGCTTCTATCTGGTACCTATCACCCTCAACCGGTCAAACGAGTAGAAATTCCCAAACCAGGTGGAGGAACTCGCCTACTGGGGATACCAACAGCCCTTGACCGGTTCATTCAACAAGCCATTCTCCAGGTTCTTTCCCCGCTCATTGACCCCACCTTTTCTGAAGCTAGTTTCGGATTTCGTCCGGGACGAAATGCCCATCAGGCCATCGAGCAAGCCCGACAGTATATCAAGGAAGGCTATGAAGTCGTGGTCGACATTGACCTCGAGAAGTTCTTTGACCGAGTCAACCATGACATCCTCATGCATCGCCTGTCCTGTCGGATTGCGGATAAGCGCCTCCTGAAACTCATTCGGGCTTATCTCACGGCTGGGGTAATGGTAGAAGGGGTACGGATGAATGTTGAAGAGGGAACTCCCCAAGGAGGCCCTTTGAGCCCGCTTTTAGCTAACATTTTACTCGATGACCTCGACCAAGAACTCACTCGTCGTGGTCATAAATTTGTTCGCTATGCTGATGACTGTAATATCTATGTCAAAACCAAGCGAGCTGGACAGCGGGTCATGGAGAGTGTCACAGAGTTCCTTTCAAAGAAGCTCAAGCTCACCGTGAATAGCAAGAAAAGTGCAGTGGACCATGTCAAGAAACGGAAGTTCCTCGGACTCTCTTTTCTCATCCGAAAAGGTGACGTGGTGGTTACCTTGTCCCCTCAGTCTAAAGGACGGTTCAAAACATCCATTCGGCGATTGACAAAGGGATGTGCTGGATGGTCACTCAAAGAGCGTATCCATCGGCTCAATTCATATCTCACCGGCTGGATAGCGTACTACCACTTAGCTGACACCTTCACCTTCTTTCGGGACATGGATTCTTGGATACGTCGTCGGTTGCGGATGTGTCTTTTGAAACAATGGAAAAAGCCAGCAACGATTAAACGTAACCTTCTGGCACATGGTATTGCACCAATTGAAGCTGCTCAATTGAGTAGTTCTCGACTGGGATATTGGCGATTATCGCTCTCACCACAGATGAATCGGGCATTTGATACTCTTTTCTGGAAATCAATCGGGTTGGTAAGTTTATTAGACAGATACCAAAAGCTTCGGGTATCCTTTTGAACCGCCGTATACCGAACGGTACGTACGGTGGTGTGGGGGGACGGGGGTTAGCCGCCCCCTCCTACCCGGTGAGGGTGATTTTTAAACGGTTCACGGTTCACACTTCACGGTTCACGGTATTTTCAGGATAGGTTATAACTTGGAAGGAAAATTTTCAAAGAGAAAAATAAGATAGGTGAATATATACGATGTTTCAAAATCTT
>JAAYUP010000177.1 GCA_012517635.1 Candidatus Atribacter alterifermentans | reverse complement strand
TGGTTTTGATTATCCCTTTCAGGTCGATTACGATATTGAATGGAATTTGCTCATGGAATCAGTCAGGGAAATTGCTGATTATGGTTCACAGGTGAAGATATCTCTTGAATACAAACTCAAAGAACCTCGTCAGTATCTCTTACTGGGAAATGCTTTTCGATCTCTTTATCTCATAAAAGCCTTAAACCGAAAAAACATCGGAGTGACGGTTGATTTCGGTCATGCTCTGATGGCCAAAGAAAACCCAGGTGAAGTGGTTTCGATTCTCTCCCGAGAAAAGGTTCTCTATAATATTCATTTTAATGATGCCTATCGGGAGTGGGATGATGACCTGATGGCGGGTAGCACCAACCTCTATGAAACCCTGGAGTTTCTCTACTATATTGAGAAATCCGGTTATCAAGGTTATCTCGGCTTTGACATATTCCCCTACCGAATTCATCCGGTTCGAGCCTTGGAACTGTGCACTCGGAACACCCTGGACCTTTATCGTTTGCTGCAAGAGGTGGATAAAGACGCCTTGTTAAAGGGACAAAAGAAGATGGATGCAGCCGACACACACGAAGTAGTCCGAAAAGTTTTCTTTAAGTAAGGCGCTTGTATAGAGCCATCTCATATTTTTTATTCAGTCCAGTGACAAGTAAAAAAGCCGTCATCCTGAGCTCTCGCTTTGCGAAGCCTCAGGATGACGCATCACTATAATACCTTCTCCCTCCCATACTTTTCTCAAATCCCCAGTTGTTCACTTTTTATTACTTCTAACAGCTTTTGGTGAATAACCGGCGGAGCTGCTAAAACATCCCCCTCAAAAAGGTTAAAATCTACACCACTTGGGTTGGTCACTACTGCTCCAGCCTCTTGAGCGATTAACACTCCTCCAGCTAAATCCCAAGAAGAAAGGTCATATTCCCAATATCCATCGATAATTCCCTTGGCAACATAACAGAGTTCTAAGGCTGCGCTTCCCAAAACCCGCAAATCGGTGAGCTTCATAACCGCCCGAATTTCCTTTTCAATCCGAGGATGCTTCCCTTCTTTATAGGGGAAACCGGTTACCAGATAACTTCCTTCCAGAGATGTTCGATCCGAGGCATATATCCTTTCACCGTTAAAAAAGGCACCCTCGCCCTTTTGGGCAAAAAACAAATCTCGTCTGATTGGATCAAAAACAACTCCAGCTACCGGTTCATTCTCTTCCCAGTATCCCAAAGACACCGAGAAGAAAGGATAGTGATGAACAAAATTAAAAGTTCCATCCAGGGGATCGACATAGAATGCTCGCGTTTGCCTTCCGGTTTGAATACTTCCCTCTTCTCCAATGACAGGAATATCTGGAAAGCGCTGAGTTAAAATTGCATTGATTCCTTCCTGAGATTCTTTATCAATATTGGTAACTAAATCATAAGAAACTGATTTCTGAATGACAGAAAAATTTTCTTTCTCAAAATATTTTCTCAGAATGCTCCCACCAGTGAGCGATGCAACAATCATAGCTTCTAAGATACTGGAAGACATCGATTAAAACCTCCAATCGGGATTCAAATAAAATGTTGGAATGCTACTCAATGAAGTTGATGAAATTGCTTCAATATTATTTATTATTCAGCGCTTCCCACTATCATTTTCCCCTAAACTTTTTCACCTTTTCCATAAATACTTTGACCCGTTCTACATCGACATGGTTTTCAAATTTCCCTTCATATTTAAAAGTGGTTCCCACAACGGCTCCATCAGCAATCTCAAGCTGTTTTTCTAAATTCTCCAACCTCACTCCGGTATTGGCAAAAACGACTGTATCTGGTAAAGCTTCTTTGACCTTCTTGAGAATTTGCACATCGGTTTCGACTCCCGCTGTTAATCCCGATACACATAAAGCATCGGGATGGTCATTAAAAACCGTCGATTTGGCAATACTAATGATATCCCGATTCCCAAGATATTGAGCGGCTTCTGGTACAATATTAAATAAGAGCTTCACATTTTGAGCACCAATAGCATGCTGGTGACGCACCGTCTCACCACAGTTCGTATTCCACAAACCAAAATCACTGGTATACACGCCACTAAAAATTTCCCGTACAAATTGAGCTCCAGTCGCTGCAGCTAAATCAAGACTCGCCACTGGATCCCAGAGAACATTCACTCCGAAGGGTACTTTTATATGTGTCATAAGCTCCCCTATTATCCGAGCCATCGATGCAACAGTGACAGTATGGACTTTAGTCATATAGGGGAGGCTGAATTCATTGGAAAACATCACAGCATCGACTCCACCACTTTGGAGAGCAGTTAAGTCTTTGATTGCCCATTCTACGACTTTCTCCATTCCACCCTTATGGTCATAACCCGGATCGCCAGGCATGGCACCAAAGTGGCACATAGCGATAATTGGTTTTTTGCAGTGAAAGACTTCCTGTAACCAGTTTGCATTTCTCATTCTCTATTCCTCCTCGGAATGTATTTATTTTTTTAATTTTTTTCTTATCCCCTTGAATATTCTTTTTTTTCTCTCCCCTTCATGGGAGAGGATGAAGGTGAGTGGGAAGACCAGAGCATAAACCTCTATCCTGAAAATACCGTGAACCGTGAAGTGTGAACCGTGAACCGCTACTAACGTTCTTTCCTTCTAAATTTTTTCCTCGCCCCTTCGTACAGAGAGGGTTAGGGTGAGGGGGTAACTATATTTTCATCCTCATCTGGTGCTGCGAAAGCAGCATGAGGGTCTATCCTAATAAAGAGTCAGATAAATCATGCATTAGTGCTTTGGTATTTTCATAAAGAGAACGGAAAAGACCATAGTTGAAGTCATATTTTCCACTTGCTTCCGAGCCAGGCTGGACAATTTTTCCAATTTGAACCCAACGGTCAACTTAAGTCAGATTATGGAATAATCCGATACCCACCCCTGCCATAAAGGCATCT
>JAAYUP010000176.1 GCA_012517635.1 Candidatus Atribacter alterifermentans | reverse complement strand
TACCCTAGCGGTTCTGCCAATTTTTATTTTCTCATTTTTAGCTCAGAAACAACTCATCAGTGGTCTTACTTTTGGAGCTGTAAAAGGGTAGACCTTTATATCGTTTCGCGGCACTAGATGAGGATGAAAAAACCGAGGGGGAGTATTGGCGGAAAGCGCCGAGGGATCGAGGTGGTGTAATCTTTCATTCCTTCTTCCTTGATGGGAGAAGGTTAGGATGAGGGTGAAAAGCCTGGGCTAAGATCCCGGTTAGGCGTTTTTAAATTGAGCCAGGAAGAGATAATCTGGTTCCCCCCTCACCTTAATCCTCTCCCACCAGGGGAGAGGAAAACAAAAAAATTAACAAAAGGATTATAAAAAAGTTAGAAAAAAGCTATCTCAAGAAAAAAGCTAAGGGGTCTATGGGAAAAAAAGATAAAGGATCTCATCTTTTAATGTTATGGAATTGGGTAATCGTGGAACTGTGAAACGGAAAAAGATGAGATTCTCACGTCGCAAAATACGCTCCTCAGAATGACTGATTGGGTGGAGGAGATTGCCACGTCGTCTAACTAAAAGACAGTTAGCCTCCTCGCAATGACGGATTTAGATAGGGATTTTCATCATCATCTGGTGTTGCAAAGCAACATGGATGTCTATCCTTTTGTATTTTTTTATTTTTTAATTTTTTTCAAACGCTTAGACAGCAATTACGGTTTTTGCAAAGCAAAAATTATAATATTGTAAAGAAGAATGACTAAGGAGGTTTTCATGAGCGAACAATATGATCTCATCGTTGTAGGAGGAGGTTTAGCCGGAACCTGTGCTGCTGTTGCTGCTGCACGCTTGGGATGCCGAGTTGCCTTGGTCCAAAATCGTCCAGTACTTGGCGGAAATTCCAGCAGCGAAATTCGCGTTCCAATTGGAGGAGCTTGCGATTTCAACCCTTGGGCAAGAGAAACTGGCCTGCTGGAAGAGTTTTTTTTAGAGGATCGCTTTCAGAATACTGCACGAATCTGGACCGGTCACGGATCTTCAACCTGGGACTATATCCTATATAAAGCTGTGGCTAATGAAAAAAATCTTGACCTTTATCTCGACACACCAGCTCAGAAAGTTCTCATGTCGGAAATCAATCCAAAATTTATTGATTCAATCGTATGCTACGAAAACGGATCAGAAAAAGAGATCATTCTCAAAGGTCGTTTGTTTATAGATGCCACCGGAGATGGAGTGATCGCCTACCAAACGGGAGCGGAATTTCGAATGGGGAGGGAAGCGAGAAGTGAATTTGAAGAGAGTTTAGCACCAGAAAAAGCCGACAGTTATACCCAGGGGAGTAGTTTACTTTTCCATGCCAAAGATGTCGGTTTCCCGGTTCCTTTTTCGCCTCCGGAGTGGATTCCCCAACTCTCCAGCGATGAAGACCTGGCTTTTCGCACCCATCATGATGTCGAAGCTGGTTATTGGTGGATCGAAATTGGAAATCCTCCCTATCACACCATAGCAGATCATGCAAATATCCGTAAGGAACTCGTTAAAATGGTCCTGGCGGTTTGGGACCACATTAAAAATCATGGTGACCATCAAGCTGACCGCTTGGTTCTCGATTGGATTGGAATGGTCCCTGGAAAACGAGAGTCGCGAAGAATCATGGGTGATTATATTATGAAAGAAAAAGATGTCACTTATGGATCTTTATTTGATGACCGAGTAGCCTACGGTGGATGGTTTGTCGATATTCACACTCCAGGAGGCATTCTTGCAAAAGATTTACCTCCTGAACCGTCGTTTCCAGGAAAATCAGAAGAAATTGGAAAACGGCAAGCTACCGTTTACAGTATTCCATTTCGATCGCTTTATTCCAAAGATATTCCCAACCTAATGATGGCGGGCAGGGATATTAGTGTTACCCATGTTGCTCTGGGAACCACTCGTTTGATGGGTACTTGTTCGACCATTGGCCAGGCAGCTGGTACTGCTGCTTATTTGTGTACCAAATATTCTCTTCAACCTCGAGAACTGTATCCGGAGAAAATCCATGAACTCCAACAGCTTCTCCTCAAACAGGATGGTTTCATCCCTCAACTAAAGAATGGCGATCCGAAAGACTTAGCTCAGGATGCCCAAATCACCGCATCAAGTTCAGCTAAACTCCAATTTTTACAAGGAGAGTTGGCAACCGAGTATGACCACCCCCGGCAGCGGATGATATCAATGACTGGGCTCGAAGTTGAAAGAGCCTTGATTTTTCCAATAACTTCCGGTCGGATTGATTCTATCGATCTCTCTATCGAATCCCATCTCTCCGAGCCGGCTGAAATAGAGGTTACTCTTAAAAAAGCCAAGCATATTTGGGATTACAATGGATCGGAGGGAATTCTTAAAAAACAAAAAGTAATTGCCCCTCCTAACGGTGTTTCCTGGGTGAAGGTTCCCATCAACCTATCAGTGGATCTGAAATCTTTTTACATTATCACCGCCCATTCACAAACCGGTATCTTTT
>JAAYUP010000175.1 GCA_012517635.1 Candidatus Atribacter alterifermentans | reverse complement strand
CTTATTAATTTTGAACCGATTTCAATCAAAATGGCCAAAGAACAAAATTTAGCTCTCAATTCAGCAAAAATTTCTGGGGTCTGTGGTCGATTAATGTGTTGCTTGTCTTATGAGTATTCTCAATATAAAAAATTGATTTATCAACTCCCCAAAAAAGGGAGTAAAATTTTAACTCCCCAGGGGTTGGCTAAAATTCTTGAAATAGATATTTTTAAGGATATGATTCGTTTGGAACTCGAAAATGGGAAAGAGATATGTATTAATGAAGAAGAATATAACCGTTTCTTCCTTTAATCCCTTTTCGGTTTGAGAGTTTAAATGATAAAAGGTGGTGGAAAACCTTGGGAGAAGCGCAGGTTCAAAAAGCAACCTGGTATCAAGGCTTAACAGCTGAACAAGAAAAAGTTTGGTTTGAAGAGCAAATTCGACAATGTGAGAAAGACATTACCCGTTTTGCCTGCCACATTACTGGGAATATGGAAAAGGCAAAGGATTTAATACAGGAAGCTTTTCTGCGAGCTTTTAAGTATCGTCATAGCTATAATGAAAGGTACCCCTTTCGTAATTGGCTTTATGCTATCCTTTTGAATATTCACCGTCATAATTGCAAAAAAGAAAAACTCTTTAAAACCATTATACCTTGGAAAAATTCCGATGACGAAGAACAGGATACCTGGGATTTTATTGAAAGTGAGGAAGAAGGTCCCGAAGCGAAAACTTTAAAAAAGCAGCTGGTTGTTGATATTGAAAAAGCCATACAAAAGCTTCCTCTGAAAATGAGAGAAGTCATTGTTTTATGTGATATAAATGGTTATTCCTATGAAGAAGCCAGTGAAGTTGTCAATTGTCCACTGGGGACTATTCGGTCCAGACTCCATCGAGCCCGTCGTCAAGTTCAAAAGGACCTGGAAGTCAAATATGGAGAAGATTTGCTCACTTCTTGGAGTTGAGAATCATGGAATGTGAACGGATAAGAAATTTACTTTCAGCTTATCTTGATGGTGAGTTGTCTGAAGAAGAATGTAAAGAAGTGCGACGACATCTTTTTGTCTGTTCTCAATGTGAATTGGAATTCAAAAAGATTCGATCCATGAAGAGATTAATCATCCAGTTTGGGCAGTTTTTTGAGCCTCGAGTTGACTATGAGATCCATTATGAAGTCCTTCAATCTCAAGCAAAAGGTCGCCGAATGAAAGAGGTACTTCTTTTTTCAGTTTTAGCTTGTATTGTTATTCTTCTTTTTGTTTTTTTTCTCCCCATTTACAAAAACGTTATGCTTGGATCGAATGCAGATACAGCTATTGGAGAGATACATCGGAATCTCTCTGGGGACAGCTATGACGTACCTAAAAATCCGGGGAGAATCGAAGTTAATTTTCTAAAACAAGTTTCGAATGACTGGGAATGAAAGTATCAATTCGATTAACTGTGTCCATCGTTATTCTTCTAGTTTCTTTTTTTATTTCTTTTTCTTCTCAAGCTCGTATTTTGAGTCCTGAAGAAGGCCGACTTTTTTTAAAACGCGTTATCCAGAATAGTACTGCCCATAGTTATTGGGGAATATGGAAGCTCACCGATTATACCGATGAAAATGAAAGTATTTTCTATGAGGTTGTTTATATTCCCGGTTTTGGTTTTGGTTGGATAAATCTAGACAATCCTCATCATTACATTGTTGGTGATGGAACCTATCGGTTTATTTATGATGAAGAGAAACAAATGATTACCGCAGTGTATCCTGGTTTTGATCTTCCTTTTCTTCCTTTGGGAGAAGATAACATTGATATATTGGTTTCAAATTATTTGGTAAATGTTGAAGAAGATAGCGTGATGATCCTATCCCGGGAAAACAACCAAATAGTGAAATCTTTTCTTTTGGATGAAAGACAAGCCCTTATCAGACAAACTTATTATTCTCATGATGGACAGGTGATAAAACAGGGAGAATTTGTTTATCGTATTGATCATCCCAATGATGATCGAATTTGGAAAATTTTCCAAATAATGGATAAAGTTGTTCAGAAGAAAAATAATTTCCCAGAGGTGCTTTTTAATCGGAAACGAATGTTAATTCCTCGATTACTTCCTCCTGGCTATTCTTTCCGTCGATCTTATCTTGTAGAAGGCGACCAGGGAAAGATGTACCAAATGGTATTCAGCGATGGGATAAACTTTTTTTCGATGTTTCAAACTCTCTTGCCTCCACCTTCAAAATACTCCAACCCAGTTCGAAAAATTGTCATTAAGAAAAATGGAGAACTCAATACCCTTATTGGAGAAAAAATGGGAAGACAAATTTTTTTGGTTGGAAACTTGAGTCATGAAATTTTAAGTAAAATATTTGAATCAATTGTTGATGGAGGAGGTTGACGATATGGATAATAAAAAGAAATTAGGGCTTCTGCTCTGTTTTTGTTTTTTGTTCCTTTTTACCTTAACTGGTTGGGCTCAAGCAATTCATTCGATCGTACCTGAAGAAACTAATATTGTAGCTGATATCGTAGAAAAAGTAGCACCGTCAGTGGTCTATGTTGATACGCTTTCTTATAAAACCTACCGGAATCCCTTCGCACCCTTTTTTAATGACCCCTTTTTTCGAGATTTTTTTGGTTTTTCTCCTCAACCAGAAGAAAGGAGGATTCCTCAAAAAGGCTTAGGCACAGGGTTTATTTTCCGATCCGATGGGTACATTCTTACCAATGAGCATGTTATTCAAGGGGCTGAACAAATTAAGGTGACCCTCAAGGACGGCCGAAAATTTGATGGAAGGGTCATAGGTTCTGATCCATTAACCGATATTGCTATCATAAAAGTGGATGTAACCAATCTTCCCGCCCTTCCTTTGGGTGATTCAGATCAAGCTCGAGTGGGAGAATGGGTGATCGCTATAGGAAATCCTTATGGTCTGTCACATACGGTAACGGTTGGTGTTTTGAGTGCCAAAGGGAGACCAATCTACTCAGGAGACTCGGGAAGAGAATATGAGAATTTTTTACAAACTGATGCTGCCATTAATCCCGGCAATAGTGGAGGACCACTATTGAATATCAAAGGTGAAGTTATCGGAATTAATACTGCTATTCTTCCTTATGCTCAGGGAGTTGGATTTGCCATCCCTATTAATATGGCAAAAAGTTTATTAGACCCATTGATTCAAACTGGCAAAGTCGTTCGTTCCTGGATAGGGATTTATCTTCAAGATATCACTTCTGATATGGTTCAACAATTTGGCCTAAAAGAACCAAATGGTGCTTTAATTGCCGATGTTATTCCGAATAGTCCAGCTTCGAAAGCCGGTATTCAGCGTGGAGATATTATTTTAAAAGTTGACAATCGAGAAATTATCGATTCCGCAGCATTTCATTCAGCAATTCGGGATAAAAAACCAGGTACTCAGATCGAACTATCGATTTGGAGAGATAACCAAATAAAAGAAATTTCGGTTATCTTAGAGGAATTGATTACTGAAGGAGGAATGGCTTCGGTTTCATCTCAAGAACTTCAATTTGGTTTTGAAGTTGAAGAAATCACCCCAGAATTAATGAGGAAATATAATTTAAAAACACGAACGGGAGTTGTAATCACCCGAATCGACTCCCAAGAATTAATCGAATCAGGCTATTTGCGAGAAGGAGATGTCATTCTTCAGTTGAACCGCCAGGCAATCCAAAACCTTCAGGACTGGAATACCGTTTTATCAATGGTTGAACCGGATGATACCGTAATTCTTTTAGTAAACCGAAGAGGGCGAACTTATTTTGTGCCATTGAAATTGAAAAATTGGAATCAGTGAATTCCATGAAAAATGTTTCAGAGTGGGGCAAATTTTTTATTTGCCCCACACCCATTGGGAATTTAGGAGACATTACTTACCGTACGGTATCGGTCTTAAAACAGGTTGATCTGATTGCTTGCGAAGATACTAGAGTATCAAGAAAACTTTTACAACATTATTCAATCCAAAAACCATTGTTTTCCTATCATACACATAATTACCAAACCGCAATACAAAAGATCCTAATCCACCTTAGAAGCGGGAAAACAATTGCTTTCATTACCGATGCTGGAATGCCAGGAATTCAAGATCCAGGAATGGAGATTATTAACCAGCTGATTCAGAACCAAATACATTTTGAAGTGTTACCAGGTGCATCTTCAGTGTTGCCAGCAGTAGTCTATTCCGGGTTTTCTTTAAAAGGTTATCTTTTTTTAGGTTTTCTTCCTAAATCAGGGGGAGAACGAAAAAAAATATTAGAACAATCACTTTTTTCATCTCAAGCTCTTGTTCTTTATGAATCACCTAAAAGAGTATTGACAACGCTTCAAGAGATTCAAAGTCTGATTGAAGGAGATAGGAAGGCAGTACTTTGCCGTGAATTAACCAAAATACATCAAGAAATTATAAGAGGCACTGTAAAAGAGATAGTTGGAATATTACATCAGAGAAAAACTATAAAAGGAGAAATCGTATTAGTACTTGAGGGGAGGTCAGTTGACGAAGATGGAATTTTACCTTTCATTCAGAATTGTATAAAACAACTTTTATTGACTGGTCACTCTGAAAAAGATGTTGTAGAATTGACCAGTGCTATTTTTGAGCTTAAAAAGAATAGGGTAAAACGTGAGCTTAAACTTCAAAAAAATCTTTTTAACCCGGAAAAGTAAAAAATCTTTCCCGTTTATAAGCTTTACAATTTTAATGAAAAAGGCACATCTTTGAGTGAACTTTAATACCCCTTTTAAACATTACAGAATTGATTTTATTCACAAAAATTGGTTTAATGGATTCGGTACAGGAGGTGTTTTGTATTAAAGCGCACCGTGAATTTGCCGAAATTATTTTGTTTTTAGTCGCCCTTTCTTCCCTTCTATTTTTAGTTGGAATTATTGTTGTCCTCTTTGTTGAAGGATTACCTACTTTTCGCGAAGTTTCACTCTCACAGTTCCTTTTTGGAAACAGATGGTACCCAACATCTGAGCCCCCTCGTTTAGGCATTCTCCCCTTAATCCTTGGATCTCTTTGGGTAACCATTGGTGCCTTAATTTTTGCAATTCCCTTAGGTCTTTTTTCAGCAATATTTCTTGCTGAACTTTGTCCAAAAAAGCTAAAAGAAATCTTAAAACCGGTTATTGAAATGTTAGCTGGTATTCCGTCGGTAGTTTATGGTTTTTTTGGAATGGTTATTCTCAGCCCACTTTTAAAAGACCTTTTCTCACTTCCCACTGGTCTGACTGCTTTTACTGCATCAATTATCTCAGGGATAATGGCCATTCCCTCAATAGTGAGTACTGCTGAAGATGCTCTCAGTAGCGTTCCTAAAAGTTATCGAGAGGCTTCATTTTCGGTTGGAGCGACTCATTGGGAAACAATAAGAAGAGTCGTTATACCCGCTTCTTTTTCGGGTTTGGGAGCAGCAGTGATTCTTGGCGCTGGACGAATTATTGGTGAAACCATGACGGTATTAATGGTAGCGGGCGGAGCTGCGGTTATTCCGACCAGTTTTTTTCAGCCAGTTCGAACCATGACGGCGACCATTGCAGCTGAGATGGGAGAAGCACCAGTAGGAAGTCTTCACTATCATTCTCTATTTGCCATTGCGATTGTTTTATTTCTCATCACATTTCTATTGAATATTTTAGTTGATCGATTAGCTCAAAAATACCAGACACGGGTGAGATAAGGTGGATATTCACTTTAAAATAAAGTATTTATCCCAAAAAATTTGGTTTTTTATCTTCTTTCTTTCGATAGTCACTATTTGTTTTGCTTTAGGTTTTATTATTTATTTTTTAGTTGCTCGAGGGTATAAGGTAATCAATTGGGAATTTCTCACAACTTTACCCTCCCGAGGGATGACTGAGGGAGGAATTCTTCCGGCAATAGTTGGGACGTTTTATCTCATAATCGGCAGTATTGTTGTTTCTCTTCCCCTTGGTGTTTTTTCGGCAGTATATTTAGAAGAATATGCTAAACCATCGCCGATGGTTACGCTGCTTCGATTGGCTATTCATTGTTTAGCCGGTGTTCCTTCGGTGGTTTTTGGCTTATTTGGTTTGGGAATATTTGTTAAATTTTTTGGATTTGGAGTTTCTCTTCTCTCTGGATCGCTTACATTGGGGATTATGGCTCTTCCGATCGTCATTACTTCCGTGGAAGAGGCGTTAAAAACTGTACCTCTTTCCTTTCGAGAAGCTTCTCATGCTCTTGGAGCAACCAAATGGGTTACAATCCGGCGAGTTGTGCTTCCAGCTGCGCTTCCTGGTATTTTAACCGGGTTAATTCTATCGGTTGGAAGAGTCGCCGGTGAAACAGCTCCTATTTTATTCACAGCAGCCGCATTCTATGCCCGGGGGCTTCCTCATTCAATTTTTGACCGAGTTTTAGCGCTTCCTTATCATATATACGGTTTAATGACCGAAGGTACTCGCCCTGAAAAACAGGTACCAATTGCCTATGGCACCGCCTTAGTCCTTCTCATTATGGTTCTCTTGGTTAACTTTTTAGCCATATATCTTAGACGGCGATCAAGATCAGCTCGAAAGTGGTGAAAGTATGAACAAGTATGAAAGTAAATTAAAAGTTTTAAATTTTAATTCCTATTTTGGAGAAAAGCAAATATTATACGATATCAGTCTTGAAATACCCGATAATCGGATTACAGCAATTATTGGTCCATCGGGATGTGGTAAGTCAACTTTATTGCGTAGTATTAATCGTATGAATGACTTTATAGAAAATTTTTCAATTCGTGGCGAAATCATTTTTGAGAATCAGAATATATATGGTGAAGAGGTTGATCCGGTTGAACTCCGACAGAGAATAGGAATGGTTTTTCAAAGACCGAATCCTTTTCCGAAGAGTATTTTTGAAAACATAGCTTATGGACTTCGAGTTCAAGGTTGGAAGGAACGCCGGGCAATTGCTGAACAGGTTGAAAAAAGTTTACGGGCAGCTGCGTTGTGGGAGGAAGTGAAAGATCGTTTGAATTCATTAGCGTTTGATCTTTCAGGAGGTCAACAGCAACGGCTTTGTATCGCTCGGGCCATCGCGGTTGAACCAGAAATACTTCTTATGGATGAACCAGCCTCAGCTTTGGATCCAATCGCGACAGCTCGAATTGAAGAGCTCATTAAAGATCTCAAGGAGAAATATACTATTGTGATTGTTACTCATAATATGCAAGAAGCTGCTCGTACCTCCGATTATACTGCCTTCCTCTTGTTGGGACGACTGATTGAATATGGTTTGACTGATCAAATTTTTACCAACCCCCAAAAGAAAGAAACCGAAGAATACCTCACCGGTCGATTCGGTTAATAATGAGGTGAATCATATGAAGTTCCGATTCTTTTCCTGGTTGTTGGGAATGTGCCTGGTTTTTTCTCTGGGAATTTTTTCTGTATACGCCCAAGAGGCGCCTACTATAGCTATTCTTCCACTTTCGATGAGGGATGAGGTTGATGGATATTTAGGTTATTATCTTCGAGACCTCATCAAAGATGCTCTTGATGATATGGAACAGGTTGAAGTCATTGATAACATTATGATTGATGAGATCTTACGTGAATCAAAAATTCCTCGAGATGTAGTTCTCGTTCAGTCGATGGCTCAAGTTTTGGGAAAAAGAATCGGAGGAGATTATCTATTGAGTGGATCCTATCGGATTCGTCAACTGGGAGATAAAGAGCGTTTAGTTGTGAGTATGCGCCTTTTTGATTTGAACCAAGAAGTCATGATTGATTTAAAAAGTAATGTTTTTGATTTCAACAATCCCGATGAGTTTCGACAGCTGATTGTTTCCGAAGTCCTAAAATCACTCAATATTGATATTGCTATATCCGTTGAACCGTTTCTTTATGAACCCCAATTGATCTTTCCTCTCTATCGTGCGGTTGAGAAAATGGATGAGGCGCTTCGGACCTATGGAAGCGCTCAATTTCCCGATAAACCCCTCTGGAAAGAGGCTTTTGCCGAAGCACAAAAAACCAGTGATGCTGTCCCAGAATATTTAGAGAGTTACTATTATCTCGCCTATATGTACCAAAAAACTGGATGGTTGGCAAAAGAAGTCGAAACTTGGATGGTATATGTCAAACTCCTTGAAGGTTCGGAAAAGGGAAAAAACTCTATACAAAGAGCGTCTCGGGCTTATTTAAGATTAGCGAATTCTTACCTATCTCAAAAGAAATATGATATGGCTGAACAGAGCATTAATCAGGCTTTACAGATAAACCCGGAAATCGCTGAAGCCTATTTTCTTTTAGGCAAAATTGCTTATGACCAAGGAAAGTCAACCCAAGCACAGGAATATTGGAATAAAGCCTATTTCTTGGATCCAGCTCTTAAAGAAGCTCAATATTTTGCCGGTGAAGCCGGGAAAGCGGCAGTTTATGGGAAGGATGCCTATGAATCCTACCGAACCGGTTATACCTATTATGCCAATGGCGATCTCAAAACGGCTGAAGGATACTTTCGTAATGCAGCCCAACTCAATCCCAACATGAAAGAAGCCCATTATTGGTTGGGGAGAACTCTATACGATTTGGGAAAATTATCTGATGCTGAAGTGACCTGGAGGAAGGTTATTGAAATTGATCCTTTTGACAGTCAGGCAAAACGCTTTTTAGAAAAAACTATTCAGGAAAAACAATATGGGAGAAATGCCCTGATCCAATTCCGCCAAGGCTTTGACCTTTATCAAGAAGCCAAATACGCTGAAGCGATACCTTATTTTGAACGAGCTGTGCAAGAAAGTCCCCGTTTTCAAGATGCTCATGAATATTTAGCTCGATCTTATTATTTATTAGGACAGAAGGATAAATACTTAAAAGAAAGAGAAAAAAGTCTGAACCTTATCGAACAACCAGTAGACAAAGCCTGGCAATATTATTTGGTTGGGTATGAACTTTTTTCTTGGAATGAAAAGGGGAAGGCTATAGATTACTTGCAAAAAGCGGTTGATTTAAATAGTCACCTATCGGAAGCCCATCTTCTATTGGGTGAGATATATGGAAGCATGAATCAATGGAAACAAGCTGCTTATCATTATGCTCAAGCCAGTTCTACTACTGAAAATAGCATAGAAGAGGACCAGTCCTCGGTTTTATGGGGGGCAAGTGTTTCATACATTCAATTGGGAGAATGGGACAAAGCGCTTGAATTCCTCAATGAATTAGTGAAGAAATATCCCTATGCCGACTTTATTGAAGAGGCTGAATCTTTACGGATTGAAGCGATGGTAAAAATGGGTCATTATCGAGATGCTCGATTGAGCGTTCAGCAATTTCAGTTGCGTTTTCCGTCCGGACGGTTTCGAGAAAAAGTTCAATTTTATTATGCCTTTAGTTTTTATCAAGAAAAACAGTGGAAAGAAGCCACTCAAGCTTTAGAATCATTCCATAAAAATTACCCTCAAAGTCAATACCGGAAAGAAACCTTAGAAGCACTAGGTTACTGCTATCGGAATTTGGGACAAGAAGAAAAAGCTCGGGGTTATTTTTCTCAAATCGAAGGGCAAGAAAATACTTTTTTGGTAGCTGACACTTTCTATCGAGAAAAAAAATGGCAACAAGCTCTGTCTTCTTTTTTAAAATACCTCAATACGACTCCCCAAGGACAATATGTTGAGGAAGCTAAAATAAAACTAGCTTCTTGTTATTTAGAAACCAACCAGATTGAATTAGCTGAGAAATTGGTTGATGAGATAGCCGGTTCCCTCAATTTGAAGTTTCAGCTGGATTTCCTCCGACTTACTATAAAGCTGTCATATAAAAAAGGGAATTGGCAGAAAGTAGTAGACGGTATTGATCAATTAGAAAAACAAACTGGGAACCTTGACCAGGAATATTTATATCTTTTAGCTTGGTCTCAGGTTAAATTAGGGAAGGAATCAGAAGCGAAAAATTTATTGGAGAATGCCGGTTTAAATCCTGACGAGGTTCTCTCGGATCCAGAAATTGAAAAAATAAGCAACGTTATAAAAATTCTTCAGTCTGGTGATTATTCTGAGGCGATATCACAATTGCAAGGGCTCATCACTGAGGGTGTTCGCTCTGAAAATACTGATATCGTTCATTTTTTATTTGGAAAAGCTTTGTATTTGAAAGGAAATCTACAAGAAGCATCTCAATATCTACAAAAAGCGGTTGCTGCTGGAAACAAAGATTATTTGGAAGAAGCTTACTTTTATTTAGGTGATATTGCTTACCAGGAAGAGAATTGGTCAGAGGCAGCCCAATGGTATCAGAAATTAAATATCCAAGATAATCTTGACCTTCTCTGGCGATTAGCGACTTCTCTACAAAAATCGGGAAAGGAAAATCAAGCCCTTGATATTTATAAAAAACTGCAAGGTGATAATGCCTATTCTGAGCGAGCCGGCATTATTATAATGGAGTCTTTATTCAGTCAAAAAAAATACCAGGACTTTCTTCAAGAAGCTAATCAATATTTAAAGAATCATCCCGATTCGACTCAAAACGAAGAAATAATATATATGACTGCTTGGTCAGCTTATTATTTAGGTGATGTCACTCAAGCTTTGGAACGGATATCTCTTTATCAGGATAAATATCCCCAAGGGCGTTATTTTGATGAATTAGAGTCATTGGCAATCGATCTTATGATTGTACAAAAGAATTATCAAAATGTTCTTCCCAAATTATTTAATTTAGAAAATAAACTCAAGGGAGAAAAATTAGAGTATACTTGGTATCGTATTGGAAGTGTTTATTTGAAAATCGAAGAATATAACCGAGCGGCATTTTATTTTGAAAAATTGTTAGGAAATAAAAATGGGAAATACTATACCCGAGGAGGATATTTAATGGGTGTTTGTCTTGAATATTTAGATCAACCAAAAGCCGCTTTGAAGTTTTATCAACAGATGGTTGATAGCGGTTTAAAGGATGAATGGGTTGATAATTCGCAGAAACGAATCAGTCTATTGACTGAGGAATAAACTGGGGATACACTTATGCTGATTCTTTCTTTACAATGCAGGAGGTTTCGTTGATGCAGATATTTACTGTGATTGGCAAAGGCGGATTAATCATGTATCCAATCGTGGCCTCATCGATTATTTTTTTAGCAGTTTTTATCGAGAGGTGGTACGTCTTACGGTATTCAAAAGAAAGAGTAAAGAGATATTTACGATTATTGAGAAAAGCTATCAATCAAAGAGACTTACGAAGCATTGTTGATATTAGTCAGAAAAATGCTGGACCAGCATCACGGATTATCATGGCAGGCATAAAAAAATATCTGAATGGTGTTCCTCGGGAAGCGAAAGAAGCGATGGAAACCGTTGCGATGCAGGAGTTTCCATATTTTGAAAAGCGCTTGGGAGTTTTATCGACAATTGCAAGCATTGCCCCGTTGTTAGGGTTACTTGGAACGGTTACTGGAATGATCCGAACTTTTAATGTTATTGCCTCAATTGGAGTGGGGAAACCGACCGAAATGGCAGGAGGAATTTCTGAAGCATTAATAACAACCGCTGCTGGATTATCAGTTGCTATTCCTACGGTTATTGGTCACTACTACCTTTCCCAGATTGCCGAAAGCATTATGAACGATATTGAAAAAGCCAGTTCAGAAGTTTTAGATATTATCGAAGAACTCGGAATGAACAATGGAAATGAAGGAATCGTGATCGAGGAAACCAAGAGTCCAGAAGGAGTTGAGGAGAATGTTTCAATTTCGACAAAAGAGACAGAGGCGCCAGCCTGAGATCAACCTCACTCCGATGATTGATGTGGTGCTCCAATTAATTATTTTTTTTATAGTAACTACCACATTTATTAGTATTGAAAGTGGGGCCAAGGTGAATCTTCCTTCAGCAGATTTTTCTAAGATTGAGGAAGCTAAAACCATCACCGTAACCATTACTGAAAATAATATGCTTTACATCAATGGCGCTCTTGTTGATGCCAAAGAGCTTCCTTCGGCGGTTGTCGTGGCATTGCGTAATGAACCAGAGGCGACGGTTATTGTTGAAGCAGATAAGCAGGTTTTGCACGGTAAGGTTGTTTCAGTCATGGATATTCTTAAAAAGGCTGGAGCTGAAAAAATAGCTATTGCAACTCAACCGACCAAAGAAGAGTAAACATGAATAAATTTTTAATTAATGAAAAAAAGGTGTGGACTTTTTCCCTTACCTTATCAGTTATTATTAATCTGGTTATTTTAGCTGTAATATCTATTTATTGGTTATCGATGAAATACGAACCTCCTCTTCAAGACGAACCCATAGTCATTCAGGTTTTAGAAATTCCATCTCCTCGAAAGCCAGTAACGGTTGATCCTGTTGAAAAAACCAACATTGCTGATCTGAATCCTTTGAAAGATATTCAAAATCAAGATGTTAATAATGAACCTCAGATACAAAGTGAGATAGCGACTGAAGTTCAGCAAAAGAAGGAACAGGTTACCATACCAAAACCGCCAGTTGATCTTCCCGACTCGGAAATGATTTCTGAATCAGGTTCACCTTCTGGAGCAAAGTTAGTGAATCCTGGAGAAAATATTGATGTGCCAGAAGATTTAAAATGGCAAGGGGTTGAAGCCGAAAATACCTTGAAAGCTCAGTTTGAAAGGTCTGGTCAATCAACCCGTTTAGCCCGTTTAGCCGAGGAAGGAGCAGAAAGGATAGAAAGTACGGTTGGTGAAACACTTGCTACCGGTGAATTAGCAATACCAACCGGTCAGGTTGAAAAAAAATCTCCTTTTTCTAAGCGACCGATTTCAGTCATAATTGAAAATGCTCCTGCAGCACGGCCTCAATCTGGGCTCAGTAAAGCAGATATCGTCTATGAAATTATGGCTGAAGGAGGGATTACTCGATTTTTGGCTATTTATAACGAAGGTGTAGCGGAAAATGTTGGTCCAGTAAGAAGTGCTCGTCCCTATTTTGTGATGAAGGCGGCCGAACATAATGCTATCTTTGCTCATGCCGGTGGGAGTGTTGAAGCATATGTCTATATGAAGGAAATGAACATTGATACCATTGATGAGTTTAAGTTTTTTCAGGCTTTCTGGAGAAGTAAAGATCGAAAAGCTCCTCATAATCTCTACACCTCGATAGCTAATCTAAGAAGTCAAGCTCAAAGATTGGGTTACAATAAACCAATAAAAGGGGGAGGAGGATTTCAAGTCCGAACACCCCAAGAAGCCTTAGGGACTGAAGATGCTCCCCAAGTAGAAATCTTGTATGCTGGAGATTATCGGGTGAAATATACCTGGGATCCTACTCAAAGAGTCTATCGAAGATTTATCAATGGGAATCCCCATGTCGATTCTTTAAACGGCCAGCAAATCACTACTTCTAATATTATCATTCAGGTTACCGAGCAGAAAGTAAAAGATGAAGAAGGTCGGATAGAAATTACTTTTGTAGGGAAAGGGAATGGGTGGATCTTATTAGATGGGAAAGCAGCTACAATCCAATGGGAAAAGAATTCTCTTGGAGAGAAAACTAACTTTTTTTATGCCGACGGAAGAGAATTAAAAATTAATCCAGGGGCTTTGTGGATAGAAGTAGTTAGTACTCAGAATAAGGTGGTGATGTAATGCATAGTGTTTTATTTCGAATTGGCCAATTTCCCGTTTACGCTTATGGATTTTTTTTAGGCGTAGCTTTTTTAGTGGGTATTTATTATGCTTCTCGAAGAGCTCCTGGTTATGGAGTGACTCCCGATGCGGTAGTTGAAGTCAGTGTACTCTGTATTTTTGGAGCAATTATCGGGTCTCGTTTGGTTTTTGTTTTTTTAAATTGGGATTTATACCGTGATAATCTTATACATATCTTTTTCATTCGTGAAGGCGGTTTAACCTTCTACGGCGGTATTTTTGGAGCAATAATTTTAGCAATTCCCTATATTATTTATAAAAAATATTCTTTACCGGCTTTATTTGATGTTTGTACTCCGGCCATAGCTTTAGGTTATTCTATTGCTCGAATTGGCTGTTTTCTCAACGGTTGTTGTTATGGTCGAATATGTCCCTTCACCACTTTTCCTCTCGGAGTTCATT
>JAAYUP010000174.1 GCA_012517635.1 Candidatus Atribacter alterifermentans | reverse complement strand
AGGCTGCCTTTATCAGTTTCTCAAATGGCAAGTATTGAAATTATTTAGGAAAAATAACTGTCATTTAAAGGATAAGGAACGTTATAAATATTTTTCATTGATCTTAAAGGGTTGATTTCAAAGTGATTGAAAGTAATCCAAAGCCACATCCCCCTTGAATCCCCCCTCAATGGGGGAATAAATTCAACAATTCCCCTCCTCGGAGGGGTGCCGCTTGCGGCGGGGAGGGTTCCTTTCCTTTCAGTTTTTGCTTTTATGAAGCTGATCATTGTTAATTCGGGAGACTTTTCTTAATCAATTAGAAAAATAATAAAAAAATAAATCAAGGAGGAATAAGGAATGCAAGAGAAAGTATCAAACATCACTGTCGATTGTGTTGGCTTTTTAGGATTGTTCTCAAATAACAATGAGGAGTATGCCGGAGCGATTTTAGTAACTGATGACCAGGGAATCCCATTAGAATTTCGTTATACTGAAAAAGTCAAGCCAACCGAATTACAGAAAACACTCTACGGAAAAACATTATTAACCAATATTGGAGTTAGTCTATGTGGAGTTCCGCTTATCCAAGCTATTGAAACGCGACCTAACTTTGTCTTAGTGAATAATGAAATCCTTTTAAATGTACGTAAAAACTCCCGATTTCCAGTCATATTTATAAAACCTTTCAGCAATGACAATGCTCACTCAATTACCGCCGCCGATGTCATTGCATGGGAAAATCAACAAAAAAACCAAAACGGGCAGCTTCCATTGCAGTACACAACATTTCCTTCTTTTGAAGCCGACTTGGTTATGGTTAAAGAAGCTTTAACTTCTTTATCATCCAAGTTTAATTTATTTGAGCCTTTTCAAAGAATCGAAAAAGCTTTGGAGACAGTTGCTCAAGGCAAATAGTCGAGCTTTCTTGAAAAGGGAAAAAAATAAAACTATTAATGAAGAACCTAAAATTCTATTCAAACAAGGCGGTTAAAAATGTCATTTATAAGCAATATTTTCGATTGGTTACGGAAAAAAGTTGACCCCCTCCCGCGACCCAAAATTTATGCTTTAATTTATCATCGATTACCTGTTTCCGAAAAAGAGAAAATTTTAAAACACTTTCGTCATTTGCCAATCCAAGGGGGAGCAACCAAAAAAATAGATGGCGAGTTAATACAGTTAGAGAGTTCGGTCGCTATCGAGTCAATTTCGGTTGATCAACAACAATTTTGTCGCATCATCGATATTCCAGTTCAAAATAGTATTTCCATATATTCTTTGAACACCCAGCTTCCCCAGTGCAAAATTGCATCTCTTCCATCCTATTTTGATCTCAAGGTTGATCAAGTAAAAATTTTAGATGAAATAAAAATACAAAAAGCTCTTATAGAGTTTAACAATCGAATAAGAACCTTGCCAAGCAATAATTTTTCTCTTCATCAAAAATTTACTTTAAAATACTTCGAAGATTTTTTCTTCAAAACCAATATGAAAAACGCAATCTTCAAAAATGGCATACCAAAAGAGAGTGATAGAGAGCACTATTTATATCCTTTGCTTTTTGGTTTGGAATATCGGTT
>JAAYUP010000173.1 GCA_012517635.1 Candidatus Atribacter alterifermentans | reverse complement strand
AGAATGAAAAGGAAAATTATCCAGAGTGCAATCAATATCAGCAGTTCTGATGAGAATATTATTAATGAAATGACCAAGAATATTGGCCAAATTCCAGGATGTTTAATTGCTGATTATTCATCAGATATCGACCACAATCGTTCAGTAATCAGTCTATTAGGAGACGAGAAAAGTCTCACCAAGGCGGTATTTGTTATCTTTGAAATCGCTCTTGAAACCATTGATATTTCCCATCATCGTGGTGAACACCCACGCATAGGAGCGGTCGACGTTATTCCTTTTACGCCTTGGGGAAGTGCAACGATGCAAGATTGTATAACTTTAGCACAAAGCCTCGGAAAAGAAGTTGCAACAAAATATTTGATTCCAGTCTATTTATATGGTAAGGCAGCCTTAATGCCAGAACACGAAGATTTATCCCTGATAAGGAGAGGTGGGTATGAAAGTCTTCTGCAAGAAATCCAACGGGTTGCTGACAGAAAACCAGATTATGGGTTGGCCTGCCTTCATCCCACATTAGGAGCAGTAGCAATCGGTGCCAGAAATCCTCTGGTGGCTTTTAATGTGAATTTGAAAAGTACCGATGTAAAGATTGCCAAAGAAATTGCTAAAAAAGTGAGAGGAGAATATGGAGGGTTAGCTAAAGTTAAATCGATTGGTGTCAACTTAAAAAGTCGAGATCAAGTTCAAGTATCCATGAATCTGTTCGATTTCAAAATGAGTACTGTGGTTCAAGCTTATGAATTAGTAAAAATTGAAGCCCGTCGTTATGGAATAGAAATTCAGGGATCGGAGATTATTGGTTTGATTCCCTTGGAATGTTTGGTTGATGTCGTAGGATTTTATCTATCTATCCCAGATTTAAGAATATCCCAGGTTTTAGAGTATCATTTTTTAGAAAATTTTGACTAAATTTGACATTCCTCTTGACAATTTGACCTTCTTTGATTATAATTAAATCAAAAGAAAAAACATGAAGGAGGTATGGAATATGGTGAACAGATCTTTACCTGTTAGAAGAGAAGATAGGTTATTACGACCTGCTCGAAGACTGTGGGATGTATTTGATCTCCGTTCCGATTTCGATCGCATGTTTGATGAATTATTTGATTTTACTTTAGGGAATGTACCAATGAGAAGAGGCAATTATCCACCAATTGATATGACGGAGACCGATAAAGAATTTATTTTAAAAGCTGAACTTCCCGGTATTGATCCAAAGAATATTGATATTAATGTAACACCAGACCGAATCGAGATTCGTGGAGAAGTGAAGGATGAGTGGGAGCAGAAAGATACCGGTTGTTGCATTATGGAACGATATCGCGGAACATTTGAGAGAGTTATAGGATTACCAGCCGAAGTAAACCAAGACGGAGTGAAAGCGAACTATCAAGATGGAATTTTAAAAATTACCTTACCAAAAACTGAACCGAGTAAACCTAAGGCAAAAAAGGTAGAAATAGAAGCCAAATAAAAGCCGGTAAAAAGGCGGGCATTTTGCCCGCCTTTTTTTATTGGTGAAAAGATAAATAACTGGTTGAAGGAATTTCTTTTTTTTGCTATAGTTTAAGTCTATCGGGGCGTAGCGCAGTCTGGTTAGCGCGCTTGACTCGGGTTCAAGAGGCCGGAGGTTCAAATCCTCTCGCCCCGACCATATTGAATGTAAGCGTTTTTTACATAAATTTTTCAGGCCTTTCGGGCAGAATCTAGACAAATTTCTTTAAATCTTCGTCGGCAAAAAATAATGAATCCCAAGGCTTTTTCATGAGGGAAGTTAAAAGACTCGAAACCGGTATTAAGAGGATAAGGAATTGAATGAAAGAAACAGGCTTGTCTTATCCAAAAATAACTTTACATATGGAAAACGAAAAAACATTCATTCACGATTTTGATTTAAACTTAATTTGGGATTATTTTGGAAGGTTGGAACGGCAGGGGCCTGGTAGCTCAGAATCTACCATTAGGGCTTTAAGTTTTATTGACAATTTTTCCAATAAATTAAAAATTGCAGATTTTGCTTGTGGAACGGGCGGTCAAACAATGACTCTTGCACAAAACACCAAAGGAACAATTACTGGACTTGATCTTTCCCCTGATTTTATTGAAAAATTTAATACTAACGCTGAAAAGCTCGGTTTGCAGTATAGAGTAAAAGGAATTGTCGGTTCAATGGATAATTTACCATTTCAAAATGAAGAATTTGATGTTATATGGTCTGAAGGGGCTATTGCCAATATCGGTTTTGAAAAAGGCTTGAATTATTGGAAAGGCTTTCTAAAAAAAGACGGCTATATTGCCGTAACATATGAGTCATGGTTTACCGACGAACGACCCACTGAAATTGAAAAGTTTTGGGTTAATGCTGTTCCTGAAATGAGTACAATAGGGCATAATATTTCAATAATGCAAAAAGCTGGTTATAGTCTTGTTGCCGCATTTACATTGCCTGAAAAATGCTGGACCGATACTTATTTTATTCCGCAGAAAGCAATACAAAAAGCATTTTTGGAAAAAAATGCTGGAAATAAAGCCGCAGAGGCTTTTGTTGAATATATGAAGTATGAAGCGGAGTTGTATTTAAAATACAAACAGTATTATGGATATGTTTTTTATATTGGGAAAAAAATATAAAAAATGAAGTACACCTCCACTTCGTATAATGCCTAAAGGAAGGTTTTTCCTCGGACTGTTAATTTGTCATTCTCAGGAATGTATTTTGCGACCTAAGAATATCATCCTTTCCAATTCCACGATTCCTGGATTCCACAAATCATAAAAGATGAGGCCCTCACGCCCTCGTTCACTGTGTTTACAGAGTAGACTCTCATGTTGCCTAGCAGCATCAGATGAGGATGAAAATACCTATCTCAATCCGTCATTCAGACTGTGTCATGATTGCTTCTATTGAGCCGTAATCTTTTGGAGATTCAAAATTTTAAGATAAAAAAAGAAAGATAAGAATAGATCTCGGTTAGT
>JAAYUP010000172.1 GCA_012517635.1 Candidatus Atribacter alterifermentans | reverse complement strand
GGATGACGTGAGAATTTCATCCAACCACTCCGTCATTCTGAGGAGCGTCTTAGGCGACGTGAGAATCTCATCCTTTAAAGTATTTATGAAGAAAGGACCGAAAAGATGAGATCCTCACGCCCTCAAAAAACGAGGGCTCAGGATGACGGGCGCAGCATCAGATGAGATCCTCACGGTTTCAGAAAGCGAAGCCTCAGGATGACGGACAAAAGGCACCCTCCCCGCCGCGAAAGCGGCACCCCTCCCCGGAGGGGAATGGTTGAATGAATTCTCCCATTGAGTGGGAATTCATTTGATGGTATTTTCAGCTTAGGATAAACCATTAAGGAAAATGACAATTCATTTAAAAAGGGGATAAATAAAATGATTCGGGTGGGAATAGCAGGTGCAACGGGTTATACCGGTCTTGAATTGTTACGTATTTGCTCTCATCACCCCGAAGTTGAAATCATTTGGGTAACAAGTGATAGCCATTCGGGAATAGCACTTAATAATTATTGTCCAGCATGGCAGGGGCGTGCTTGTATGGTTTTTAAAAAACCAGACATGGAGAAAATGGCTCGAGAAGTTGATGTAGTTTTTTTAGGATTACCCCATGGTGTTTCGATGGATTATATTCCAGGTATTCTTCCCCATGCCAAGGTCATCGATCTGGGGGCGGATTTTCGTATTCAGAATCTTGAGATTTATGAAAAGTGTTATGGTTTACATCATAAGCTTCCTACAATTGTTCAAGAAGCTGTCTATGGAATACCCGAAATTTACCGGCAAAAAATAAAATCTGCTCAGATTATCGCGAATCCTGGATGCTATCCAACTTCAATTATCATTCCTCTTTATCCTTTATTAAAAGATCGAATTATCCAACCTGAGATTATTGCTGACAGTAAATCGGGAGTAACAGGAGCAGGAAAAAAACCAACCGAAATGACCCATTTTTGTGAAGTTGATGGGAATTTTAAAGCCTATAAGATTGGTGAACACCGTCATCAACCGGAAATACAAGAACAACTTTCCAACGCTTTCGGTGATTTAGTTGATGTCATTTTTACCCCTCATCTCCTACCTATTAAGAGAGGGATACTGAGTACCATATATATTCAAGCAGATCCGTCAATTTCAGAGGAAGAAATGTGGAATATCATTGAAAACTTTTACCAAAATGAACCGTGGATAAGGGTTTATCCCATTGGTCAATTTCCAGAATTAAAGTGGGTATTAGGTTCAAATTTCTGTGATATCGGTTTAAAAAAAATTGATAAAAAACATTTTGTCATTGTATCGGCCATCGATAACCTTACCAAGGGAGCGTCTGGCCAAGCGGTTCAAAATATGAATATCTTATTTGGAATCGACGAGCGAATTGGATTACCGAGTTCAGTGCTCTATCCATAGGGGGTATCTATAGTGGACAAGGAAATGATTCAACAATCTGGAAGTTTGGATATTGTCGAAGGGTTTTTTACCCGGGGAGTGCATTGTGGAATAAAGAAATCAAATAATGATTTAGCAATAATTTTTTCTGAGATTCCAGCAGCCGCCGCTGCGGTTTTTACGACCAATCGGGTTTGCGCTGCTCCTGTTGAGCTAACCCGAATGAATTTGGAGAAAAACCATCATTTTCAATTGGTGGTAGTGAATAGTGGTGTTGCGAATGCCTGTACCGGATTAAGAGGTGTCAATGATGCGAAAATGATGTCTCAAATAGCAGCCCGAGAATTTAATATCGAGGATCCTTCTTTGGTTGCAGTCGCTTCTACTGGCGTGATTGGTGACTTTCTTCCTTTAGATAAAATCGAAATTGGTATCAAAAAAGCTCGAGAGTTTTATCCTCATCATCCATCAAGCTATGATACAGCTCGAGCAATTATGACGACTGACACTTTTCTAAAAGAAAAAGCCGTTACTTTTTTTCTTGATAATCAAGAAGTCCATTTAGCAGGAATTGCAAAGGGTTCAGGAATGATAAAACCAAATATGGCAACCATGCTCGGTTTTATCTTAACTGATGCTGCCATTGATCCGAAAAGCTTACAAAAAGCCCTAAAAAGTGCAGTAGATAAGAGTTTTAACCGGGTTACAGTTGATGGTGATACGAGTACGAATGATATGGTTTTATTATTGGCTAATGGAAAAAGAGGAAAAGCAGTGATTGGTGACAATCATCCTGATTTTATGGTTTTTCAGAAAGCTCTTGATCGAGTATGTCAGGATTTGGCTAAGGACATTGCTCGAGATGGAGAGGGAGCGACTAAATTCATCAATGTTATTATCCAAAAAGCAAAAAATGAATCGGAAGCTCGAACAGTAGCGTTCACAGTAGCTGAATCACCTCTCGTTAAAACTGCTCTCTTTGGTGAAGATCCAAATTGGGGACGAATTATGGCAGCAGTTGGTCGGAGTAGCATTTCAATTCAACCTGAAAAAATTAATATCGCAATTAATGGTGTTCCTTTTGTTGAAGGAGGTATCGGTACTCAAAAAATGACTCGGAATGAATTACGGTCGGTTGTTCAAAACAAAGAATTGGAGATTCTGATCGATTTAGGTTTAGGAGATGCCAGTTTTAATGTTTGGACATGTGATTTTTCTTATGATTATGTAAAGATCAACAGTCATTATAGTTAATTTTATTTAAATGGATGGGGTGATTCTTATGAAAGTTGTCTTAAAGTTGAGCGGAAAAAATATTAACCCCAATAAAACTACTTTTCTGAAACCATTGGTAGATTTGTGGCAAAAAGGGGCTCAGTTAGTTTTAATACACGGCGGTGGACCTCAAATAAACGATTTTATGGAAAGAATGGGAAAAAAACCAAGCTTTGTTCAAGGGCTAAGAGTTACCGATCAAGAAGTTATGGATATTACCGAGATGGTGTTGAGTGGATTGTTGAATAAAACCTTAGTGGGTATGCTTGTTCAACATGGAATTGCTGCTTGTGGAATCAGTGGAAGAGATGCCGGTCTTTTCTTAGCAAAAAAACACACCATTGAACATGAAGGTCAATTTATTGATATTGGCTGGGTTGGAGACATTATTCAGGTGAATCCACAACTCATTGAAACTTTATGGGGAAATCGGATTTTACCTGTTGTTTCTCCTATATCCGGTGATAGTGATGGAAAGAGTTTAAATGTGAATGCTGATTGGGCAGCGTCTCAACTGGCTATTGCTCTACGAGCTGAAAAACTCCTTCTTTTTACTGATGTTCCTGGAGTTCTTCTCGATCCACTGAATCCCGATAGTTTGATTCGGGACCTTTCAGCGAGTGATATTCCTTTGCTTTTTCAAAAAGGTATTGTGGCCGGGGGTATGATTCCTAAGTTGCAAATGATTCAAACCGTTCTTCAAGGGGGGGTTGAAGAAGTCTTCATTGCTGGAGGTGCTTCATTGGAATTACTTGATCAACTCTTAGAGGGGAAGTCCATTCCAGGAACTCGGGTAACAAGATAAAAAATGATAATCAGTTTGAAGTGAGTGGTGATAAAAAGAAACTTGTTGAGCTACGGAACTGGGAAAATGAATTATGCCATGGTTAAAAGGGTTCAGCTCATTACTCGATTTATCGAAGCAAGTATAAAATGATTAAAAAAAGGTGAAATATGAATAGCGAGCAAATTATTCAAATGGAAAATGAAAACATGTTGGCAACTTATTCTCGGCTTCCAATTGTGATAAAAACCGGTAAGGGATGTTTGGTATATGATCCGGAAGGGAAATCATATTTGGATTTTGTTGCTGGAATTGCTGTCAATCTTTTAGGCTATGGGTATCAACCCTTGATTCAGGCTATTATTGAGCAAGCTCAGGAACTCATTCATGCTTCCAATCTCTATTATACTCTTCCTCAAACTCAATTAGCGAAAGATTTGACTCGTATATCCGGATTTGATCGGGTGTTTTTTAATAATAGCGGTGCTGAAGCCAATGAAATAGCTTTAAAAATGGCTCGTTTCTATGGAAGAAGAATACATGGAAACCGTTATAAATTTATAACCTTTTCTCGATCTTTCCATGGACGAACTTTTTTAACTCTAACAGCAACCGCACAGGAAAAATTTCATCATGACCTTGAGCCATTGGTGGGTGGAATGAGTTATGCTGAATTGAATCAGATAGAAAGTGTCATGAAAGTTATTGATGATGAAACCTGTGGAATCATTGTGGAGCCGATTCAAGGTGAGGGGGGGGTTTTCTGTAGTGAATCTTCTTTTCTTCACCAAATTCGTGAAGTATGCAATGAACGAGATATTATTCTAATATTTGATGAAGTACAATGCGGAATGGGTCGAACTGGTAAGTTTTTTGCTTTTGAGACCTATGGGGTAAAACCTGATATTGTTACTTTAGCCAAAGGTTTAGGTGGGGGACTTCCAATTGGAGCAGTTCTGGTAAATGAAAAAATAGTAAATATAACTCGAAAGGGAGATCAAGGAAGTACCTTTGGAGGAAATCCGGTTTGCACTAAAGCTGCCCAAGTAGTGGTTAATACAATTGCTCAAGCTGATTTCCTGAAGAATGTTGTTGAAACCGGAGAATATTTACAACAACAACTGCATCAAACTCAAAAAAAGTTTAGTGATTTGATCCAAGAAGTTCGTGGTATGGGGTTAATGTGGGGTTTGCAAGTTCCCGGAAAAGCTAAATTCATCGTCGAAAAGATGTTAGAAAAAGGGGTTATTGTTAATGCCGCAAATGATGACGTATTAAGGCTCCTTCCGCCTCTTATTGTTGGAAAAAAAGAAATTAACCAAATGGTACATAGCTTGGAAGAAGTTTTATTAGATATACAATTTACCAATACAGTACCTGGTATCGACTAAGAAAAAGACTATTCGCCATGTGTTTCTGCATTGATAGGGTGAAAAGAAAAGATGGCGAGTCCGGTTAAGGAGGAATAATATGGGTAAACAAAAAAAGATAGTTCTTGCATATTCTGGAGGTCTTGACACCTCAGTAGCAATACGCTGGCTTCAGGAAAAATATGATGCCGATGTTTTTGCGGTAACCTTAGATTTAGGGCAAGGAAAAGACCTAGAAGGAGTTCAAAAGAAAGCTCTGAGCATCGGAGCTAAAGAAGCCTTTGTTTTTGACGTCAGAGAAGAATTTCTTAGTAATTATGTATTACCAGCTTTATGGGCGGGTGCTATTTATGAAAAACGTTATCCCTTGGCAACAGCATTATCAAGGCCGTTGATTGCAAAATATCTGGTTCAGGTAGCTGAAGAAAAAGGAGCAACTCATATTGCGCATGGTTGCACGGGAAAAGGTAATGATCAGGTTAGAATCGAAGTATCGGTGGCAGCTTTGAACCCTGACTTACAGATGATTGCTCCAGCTCGGATATGGGGTTGGACTCGCGATGAAGAAATTGAATGGGCTCATGCGAATGGAATACCAGTCCCCGTAACAGTTGATAGCCCTTATAGTGTTGATGTGAATATATGGGGTCGAAGCATTGAATGTGGTGTGTTAGAAGACCCTTGGGCTGAACCCCCTGAAGATATTTACCAGTGGACTTGTTCACCAGAAAAAGCGCCTGATGAAGCAGTAACCGTTGAAATTGGTTTTGAAAATGGAGTACCCAAGTTACTAAAAGGACAATTTTATTCACTGGTTAATATAGTCGAAGAATTAAATACTCTTGGAGGAACTCATGGTTTTGGAAGAATAGATCATGTTGAAAACCGCTTGGTAGGAATAAAATCTCGTGAAATTTATGAATGTCCAGCTGCGCTTCTTCTTCACGAAGCATATAAAGATTTAGAAAATTTAGTTATGCCTCGAGAGGTAACTCATTTTAAATCGATTTTAGAAGATAAGTATTCTTTAATGGTTTATGAAGGCTTATGGTTCTCTCCCCTTCGAGAAGCTTTGGATGCTTTTATGCAAAAAATTGCTGAAAGGGCGAGCGGATCGATTCGTCTAAAGCTCTATAAAGGGAGCATGCAGATTACTGAAAGAAAATCCGAAAACTCTTTATACGATTTTGCTTTAGCAACTTATGATAAAGGTGATCGTTTTGATCATGCATCTGCGGAAGGGTTTATTAAGCTCTGGGGGCTTCCGACTAAAATTGATGCTATTGCTCGGAAAAAAACTAATCAATAAAGACAGGAATCAGTTACTTCATTCCTTTGGAAGGGTATTATATAGCCAAAAATATCTTTTCAACCATGGTGAGATCGTAGCACAGAACTATCGAGATAAATAATGGGGCTTCATAAATTAAGCCTTGGGCAATAAACCTGTAAAAAAATAGGGGGTGCGAGTTGATTGTGCCCTCTATTTTTATATATTATAGTAAAATATTGTAATCTTTAAGTTTTATGAATTCTGTTGTTCACAATGTTTGGAAATATGACAAGTATCGAAATATTCTAAGTTGGTGATTAAAAATGCGCTTGTGGGGAAGCCGAATGAGCAAGAATTTAGACCAAGAAGTAGCTGAATTCTCAACTTCAATCAATGAAGACCAACAACTTTACTGGTTTGATATTATTGGTAGTCTTGCCCATGGGAAAATGCTTCAAAAAATTAAAATATTAAACCAATCTGAAGCTCAACAGATCCAGCTCGGTCTTGTTCAATTGTTACAAAGTATAGAAAAAAATCAAATCGATCTTAGTATATATGAAGATATCCATAGCGCTGTAGAAATGAATTTGAAACAGATAATTGGAGAACCGGCGGAAAAGCTACACACTGCAAGAAGCCGTAATGATCAGATTGTTCTTGATGAACGCTTATTTCTAAGGGAAAAAATCATTCACCTCATTCGAGGCATTAACAACCTTCAAAAAGCATTGCTGACATTGGCTCAAAAATACCCGTCTTTGGTAATGCCCGGATATACCCATCTCCAACCTGCACAGCCGGTTTTATTTGCTCATCATCTTTTGGCTTATTTCTTTATGTTACAAAGAGATGCAGAGAGATTACAAGATGCTCTCACCCGTCTGAATCAATTGCCCTTAGGGGCGGGGGCGTTGGCTGGGACTTCGATTCCAATTGACCGAAAATTTGTAGCTGACCTACTGGCGTTTCCTTCGGTTCAGTTGAACAGCATGGATGTGGTTGCTGACAGAGATTATATTCTTGAAATTCTTAGTGCGTTATCGATTGAATTTATTCATTTAAGCCGTTTTGGTGAGGAAATAGTACTTTGGAGTTCACCAAGTTTTCAATTTATTATTATAGATGATGCTTTTACAACTGGTTCAAGTATCATGCCTCAGAAAAAAAATCCCGATATCGCTGAACTCATTAGGGGGAAAACTGGTGAAATTGTGGCATCCTGGATCAGTTTAGCGGTAACCTTGAAAGGACTTCCTTTGACCTATAATCGTGATTTACAACAGGATAAACCGCCCTTGTTCAGAGCCATTCGTGAATGCGAAAAAACCTTTCATATTGCTGCTCGCTTAATGAATAATATCCAACCCAATCCAGAAAAAATGGAAGAAGCTTTAAAAAATGGATTTCTTACTTCTACTGACCTTTGTGAATATTTAGTTGGTAAAGGAATTCCTTTCCGGAAAGCTCATGAAATGGTGGGGTCAATAGTGCGTGAGCTGGCTTCTCATGATAAAAACTTGCACGACCTAAATTATGAAGAATTGGAAGGATATATTGATTGTATTGATCGGGAGGTTATGATAGTTCTAGACGAAAAACAATCAATTAACCGAAAACAATCAGAGGGAAGCACTTCTCTCCAGGAAGTAAAAAAACAAATTGATATCGCTCAAAAGCTTTTAGATCAGTGGACGGATTATAATACTCGATTAGAAAAAGAATGGCATAGTAAATATGAATTATTACTTAAAGGAGAGTAGGGCATATCCCCTTAAAAATACCAAATGAGAAAATAAAAAACCTATTTAGAGACTAAATTCCCCCTTTCGTAAAGGGTGATGTATGGGGATTTGAATTTTTTCTTGCTCCGTCATTGCAAGGAACGGAGTGACGTGGCAATCTCATTGAGAAATTTTTTTAAAAAATAGTGAAAAGATGAGATCCTCACGCGGAAAAGCACCGCTCAGGATGACAGATGAAAGGCACACCCCCATCAATGGGGGAATTCATTTAATGATATTTTCAGGATAGACCTTTATG
>JAAYUP010000171.1 GCA_012517635.1 Candidatus Atribacter alterifermentans | reverse complement strand
ATTTTTTGAGCTTTTTCAAAAAAAGCAATGTCTTTCGGATTGGATCCTGGCCAACCTCCCTCGATATAGTGGACACCTAACTCATCGAGTTTTTGAGCAATTTGGATTTTATCCTGGACGGAGAAATTGATTCCCTCCATTTGAGAACCGTCCCGTAGGGTCGTATCGTAAATTTTAACTTTGGACATATCAACTGACCTCCATTCCAGTTTTGAAACTCCACTTCAAGCTTCACCCTTCATCAACATAATCTTTTTTAATTCTATAAGGTTTTCAACAATCATATCAGGAATGATACCAGTTTTTTTCACATCTTCTCCCTGATGAACTCCGGTTAAAACTAAAATTGAAAAAATATTTTGTTGCTTGGCTAAAACGATATCGGTATCTAAGCGATCACCGATTAAAATCGTATCTCCAACTGTAAAACCAGTCATTTCCATCAGAAATTGAATTGACTCTGGTCGGGGTTTCCCAAACACTTTCGCTTTTGCCTCTGTACAAGCTTCAATACTGGCCAAAAGCGCTCCACAACCGGGTATTAATCCATCTTCCATGGGATACGTCAAATCAGGATTGGTACCATATAACCGAGCACCTTTTAAAATACATCTCATCGCTTTGGTAAGTTTATCATAGTTAAATTGCCGATCCATCCCAACGATAACCAAATCAACATCTTCATTGGAGGAATCATCAACAATTTGAATCCCTTTTCTCTTTAATTCATCACGAATTCCTTCCTCGCCAATACAAAACACTTTGGACTGAGGATTTTCTTTAGCAACATAGTAGGCAGTTATCGAACTGGAACTGATAATCTCATCCTTGGTTGCATCAATATTCATTTTTTTGAGCTTATCGATATATTGATCTTTCGTTATGGTAGAGTTATTTGAAAAAAACGCAATTCTTGATTTCCTTTCGCGAAGAAAATGAAAAAATTCAGCACTTCCTGGAAGAGGATGTTTTCCCCGATAGATAACTCCATCCATGTCAATAATAAAATTTTTATATCTCTCCCATGTCAAATACACCCTTTTTTTCAACCCCTTTTTTGAATATAATACTCTGTGATAAGAAAGGAGTGAACTCCATTCGACTGTCCAGCTCTTAAGTTTAATCATATTACCAAAAGCTATGGTGAAAATACAGTCCTCAATGATATTATTCTTGAGGTTAATCAAGGCGATATCTTCGGTTTCCTTGGTAACAATGGTTCTGGAAAAACAACGACTATCCGTATTTTGTTTGGATTAGTGCGCCCATCCCGGGGTACATTTCAAGTTTTTAATTATCTCTGTCCCGCCCATCTGAATCAAGCAAAACATTTGATGGGAGGTGTGATCGATATCCCATCATTTTATGATAATTTGAGTGGACGAGATAACTTACATTTACTTGCCTCTCTTTCCAATTATCGAGTTAGCAAATCTGAAATTGAATCAGTTTCAGCTCTGGTTGGAATAGAAACCATAATCGACAAACCGGTTGGAGTCTATTCCAATGGTCAAAAGAGAAGATTGTCAATTGCTCAAGCACTGCTTCCTCAACCGAAAATCATCATTTTAGACGAACCAACTTCTGGGCTCGATCCCCAGGGTGTAAAAAGTATTCGAAATTTGATACTCCAACTCAATCAAGAACAGGGATTAACGGTATTCTTTTCTTCTCATCTCCTGAGCGAAGTACAAAAAATTTGCAATCGCATTTCAATAATTAATAAAGGAAAAATCATAAAAACCGTTGATGTAAAAGATTTTTTACTTGATTCTTTTTTCAGCATTCGGGCATCTCCGGTTGAAGATTTGCTTCATTTTTTAAAAGAAAAAAACATCTCCTATCAAGTTCATGAAAAATACGTTTTAGCTTCTTTTGATGGAAATCACATTCCCGAAATAATTAAAGAGCTCACTAACAGAAACATATCCATTTATGAAATATTCCGTCACCAACTCAGTTTGGAAGATGCTTTTTTAGCAACTATCGAGGGAGAAAATCAATGAATATTCTTGGTTCTGAGATTCAAAAAATCAAAGCTAACTATCGAACCTATGGAGGGTTAATCGTTTTATGGGGGCTAGGAATACTTATTGGAATAAATGTTTGGTACAACCCTTCTCTTCTTCCATTAAAACATCTTGGTTTTCGATTAAGCGGTCTCTATATTCCCGCTTTAACTCTCTATCCTATAGCAGTTGTTGGCCCAGTTATTGCGGTTTTAATTGCTGGTGAAAGCATCGCAGGTGAACGGATTAAAGGGACTCTTCGAATGATTCTCACCCGACCAGTTCCCCGCATTCGCATTTATTTTGGAAAATTAAGTTTCATTATCCTTTACTCGCTTTTCATTGTTTTTTCCACTTTATTGATTACCAGTTTCTTGGGCTTCCTTCTTTTCGGGGGCGGATCGGTTATTCTCCCGGTTGATTTAAATAATATAAGCTCCGGCTTTTTTACGCTTAGTGCTCAAGAAGCAATTTTAAGACTTCTATTAGCTGGTTTAACTGTTTCATTCTATATTCTCACCTATGCCTCTATTGCTCTATGCCTTTCTTCCTTTATGAGCCACTCTTTAGCTAGCCCAATTTTTACTTTAATTTTTACCGCTGCTTCAACAGTCGTTCAAAATCTTGAAGTTTTTAAGCCTATTTCTCCTTTTCTGATAACTCATCATTTGCTTTCCTGGCAAAACTTAATGAATCAATCTATCAAATGGAATTCTTTCCATTTTTCCAATATTATTATGGGGTTTTACTTTCTGAGTAGCCTCCTGATTGGAATCACCATTTTTAACCGAAAGGATGAAACAACTTAGTTGTTATTCCAACAATTTCAAATTTCATTCTTAGCAGTTTTCACATTCCTTTTCTCCAGTGCCTAAATAGAATACTTGACTTTCTCGGCTTTGATAACGATAAATAGTTATCCCTTTACAGTGAAGTTGATGAGCCAGAAAATAGGCTTGACTGACTTCCTCAGGAGTCGCTTCGGTTGGGAGGTTGATAGTTTTAGACACCGCATTATCCACTTGTTTTTGAAATACGGCTTGTATTTGAACTTGAAAAGTTGAGGGGATTTCGAGAGCAGTGAGAAAAAGCGAATGAAGTGATTCGGGAACCCCATCTATATCTTTCAAAGAACCTCTTTCCCAGATTTGTTTTCGAATTTTTTCTTCAACCTTTAAAGCTTTGAGTTGTTCTTCCAATAAGGGGTTAATTTCAATAAGCTCGGTTTTTTCTAAAACAAACCGTCGATAAATAAGGGCAAAATACGGTTCTATGCCACTGGAACATCCGGCAATCAGACTAATTGTTCCGGTAGGAGCAATCGAAATCAATGTTGCATTTCGAAGTGGTAAATTCTTTGCAGCATAAATACTCTTTGAGTAATTGGGGAAAACCCCTCTTCTCTCTGCCAATTTTTTTGAAGCAATCTTGGCTTCAGCAGCTATAAAGGTTATGAGATGTTCAGCAATTTGAAGGGCTTGATTTGAATAATAAGAAATACCTAACTTACAAAGCAAATCAGTAAATCCCATAACCCCCAAACCAATTTTTCGATTGGCTTTTACTATTTTTTGAACCATCGGTAAAGGGTAGCGATTCACATCAATGATATTATCTAAAAAATGAACAGCATCAAAAACAACTCTTTGAAGTTTTTGATAATCAATCTTGCCATTTATACTCATTTTGGAGAGATTGATGGAACCAAGATTACAAGATTCATAAGGAAGTAATGGGACTTCCCCACATGGATTGGTTGCTTCAAGCAAACCCAAAGAAGGAGTTGGGTTATTTCGATTGATTTCATCTATAAAAACTAAACCTGGCTCTCCCGATTTCCAAGCGCTTTCCACGATCAGATCAAAGAGCTCTCGAGCGTTAACCATTGATACTGCTTTTCTTAAATGTGGGTCAATCAAATTGATTTTTTCACCTCGGTGTACTCTTTCCATCTCTTCATCAGTAATAGCGACCGATAGATTAAAATTTTCAAGAAAACCTGCTTGATTCTTGGCTTTAATAAACTCCCGGATATCCGGATGGTTGAAGCGAAGAATTCCCATATTGGCTCCACGCCTCCGACCACCTTGTTTCACAACATCAGTAGCTGTATCAAAAATCCGCATAAAGGAAACCGGTCCTGACGCTCTCCCACCAGTTGATGAAACCCGATCTCCTTTAGGGCGGAGTTGAGAAAAATTAAAACCAGTCCCACCTCCCGATTTATGAATGATAGCCATATCTCTCAGAGTATTAAAAATACCTTCGATGGAATCTTCAACTGGGAGAACAAAACAAGCCGAAAGTTGACCTAGCGAGGTTCCCGCATTCATCAATGTTGGTGAGTTCGGTAAAAACTCCAGCGAAGTGAGGAGTTGGTAAAATTTTTCATAGCTTTCATTCACATCCTGTCCATAAAAACCATCGGCCTCGGCTACTGCTTTCGCTACTCGTTTCATCATAGCTTTTGGAGTTTCCTGAATTTCCCCTTCTTCGTTTTTAAGTAGATAACGTTCTTTCAGAACTTGGATCGCATTAAAGCTAAGTTTCAGATCATCGTGAACCCCAAATAACTTCCACTTGGCTTCTCTAATTTCTCGTCGCTTCTCTCGGTAAAGGATATAGGCTTTCGCAACTGGCAGAAGGGAATGGTTCATTAAAACTCTTTCAACTTCATCCTGAATTTCTTCAACCAAAGGAGTTGGTCTTGTACAATTGACTTTAAGGTTTTTGACAACTTCATGAGCGAACTCTTCGGCTTTCCCTGGTTGATAAAAACCAGTAGCATGAAGTGCTTGCTCAATGGCTTGGGTTATTTTTTTTATGGTGAAAGGTTCTAATGACCCATCTCTTTTTTTTACCTGTGAGAAAAAGTCTTCAACCAAATTTACTCCTCCTTCTTTTGGCTTTCCTCCTTTTTTATAAAAGAACCCTTTTTACCACAGTTAGAGCATTTTTGAGGTTTACAACGACCTTCTTTTTCAAACCCGCAAGACTCACAAACCCAAATTGCCACTTTCATCTCCACCTTTCAGATTATCAACTATTTATAAAAAAACGTTCTATGAATAATTCTTCAATTTTTAAAATTAAACTTGTAGCGTTACGTTCCATTCATTCAACCTCAACATAATATCGTTCAACCCATTTCTGCAATGACGGTATATCTAAAAAAATAAAATCAGGCTTTTCACCATCCAAAGCATCTGGGTGAATTGAATCCCATAAAACCAGGGCTCCTTTTACCCCAGCACGATGGGCTGATTGAATATCTAAGGGTGAATCTCCAAAATAGACTACTTCTTTAGGAGAAAAAGAAAAATAAGAAAGAATCTTTTTTACTCCATCAGGATAGGGTTTTGGCCGAGGAATCTCATCACCACAGACAATAAAGTCAAATAATTTATCAATTTCCAATTTTTCTAAAGTGATATCCGCGCTTCTTCTTCCTTTCGAGGTAAAAAGCGATTGTTTGACTCCCTTTTGTCGAAGCATGCCGATCAAATCAAAAACCTGAGAAAAAGTATTGACCATTAAATCATGATTCATCCGATAGAATGTATAAAAATCCTCTAAGGCCTGGTTTTTTCTCTGCTTTCCAACAATTTTTTCAATCACTGCGTCTTCGGGAGGCCCATAGAGTTGCACAATTTCACGCGGTGTCATTTTTGTACCAGTATATTTTTCAAAAACCATATTAAAAGCACCCCAAAGGAGTTTTGAGCTACCAATAAGCGTATTGTCTAAATCCCAAATCATTAATTTAAAGGTCATCTTTATGATCCTTATTTATATTTTTTAGAACGTGAATTAAAAACTGCATATTCGAATCAGTCCCAATGGATATTCGCAAAGAATCAGGCCATTCAGGAAAATACCGAACGAGGATCCAGTTCTTTTTCAGATAAAGGTATTCAGATTTTAAGCCTTCCCCTGGTTTGCGAACCATTACAAAATTCGCTTCCGAAGGGAGAACTTCGTAACCAAGCTTGGTCATAGCTTGTGAAAATTCCTGACGGGTTTGTTTAATTTTCTCTACATTGTTCTTCATATAAGGAAGATCTTGTAAGGCTGCCGTAGCAGCTTTTTGAGAAAACCAGTTTACATTATAAGAGTCCTTCATCTTGAGTAAACCTTGAATCATTTCTGGTTGGGCAATCAAAAATCCTACTCGAATACCGGCTAACGAAAAAGACTTGGACAAGGTTCGTAAAATAATCAATTGAGGGTATCTTTTTAGTAGCGAAAGAGCATTATCATAGGCAAAATCAACATAAGCTTCATCAACCACTACTGGACAGCATGAGTTTTTAAGTAAATTTTCAATTATTGGCGTCGGTATAAATGTTCCGGTTGGAGAGTTTGGATTACAGATAACTTTTAATTGAGCTTGATCGGTCAAAATTTTTTCAGGAATGGAATAATCTTTTTCAAAAGGGATTTCTTCATAAATGGCTTCTTGTAGCAGGGCAAGAACGCGATAAAGAGTATAGGTTGGATAAGGATACAAAACTCGATCTCCATTTCCTAAAAATGCACGAAAAACAATACTTAAAAGTTCATCCGAACCGTTTCCAACTAAGATCCAACTGGAAGGATACCCATATACGGTTGAAGCTTGCTCCCTCAATTCATCACAAAGTGGTGATGGATAGTAAGATAATCGATGCCTTCTAAGGTTTTCCATCAAGGTCTCAACAACCAATGGTGATGGTGGATAGGGATTCTCGTTGGTATTTAATTTAATATATTGGCCATCTTGTGGTTGTTCACCAGGTTGATAACCAGCTATTAAATCTAAATGCTTTCGAAAATAGCTCATCGAGGAACTCCTTTCCCCATTTGCTTCAATATTTGAGTGCTCCGACCACTTGGGTCATATAATGTATATATCTCCATTAAATTTCGAAAATCTCCTCGAAAGTCTAGTCCATAGCCGACCACATAAATATCCGGGATTTTAAAGCAGGAATAATGAATCGGTACCTCAATGAATCGCCGATCGGGACAATCTAAAAATGTACAGGCAACAACGCTGGATGGAAATCGTTTTTCCATCACTCGAGTTAAATAATTTAAAGTGAGACCGGTATCGATTATGTCTTCGACGATGATGACATCTCGATCGGCAACTTCTTCATCGACATCTTTTTCAATTTCGACTTTCTTAAACCCTGTTTTATAATTCGAAAGAGCCATAAAGTCGAGATCGAAAGGAATGGTTAAGGAACGAATCAAGTCTACAGTAAAAAAAATAGCGCCACGAAGGATAGAAATGACCAGTGGCCTTTTCCCTCTATAATCCTGATTGATTTCAGCTGCGACTTCCTGCACTCTTTTTTCAATTTCTGAACGAGTGAAAACACATTCACCCAGTTTTGATTCAATCATATATCCTCCTCCACTCCAAACTTTCGTAAAAGATGAGTATAGTCTCGTGAATAGATAACTTTAATTTTTATATTTGGATATAAGTCTCTCATCCTTTTCACTTTACGATTTTTTTTCCTAACTAATTTTTGTTTTTGAGTGGTGAGTTCAATAAAAAGGTCAAAATCAGGTAGGTAAAAATCGGGTGAAAAAGCTTCGACAACATTCCCTTCACTATCCCACTCCAAAGGAAAAGTACGAGGCTCATAAAGCCATTTGATTCGATAAAAATCAAGTATCCGTGCAAACTCTTCTTCGGATGGATGAACAAACTCAACTCGATTCCCACCAAAATCAAGATTGGGAAACAGCAATTGCTGTTCTTTCGGAGTGCGATGCATACCCAAATTCTTGATTGCTTCCAATATAATTTGGCAGGATTGATTTACTGTATAATAGGCTGTATTTAAAACTAAATGATAGATGAGAGGATTTTTCCAATCAGCGCCCAAAGCTTCCAGCAAAAATTTCTCTCTTTTTCTATCCAACTCAGATAGTATATGGGAAGCAGTGACCTCATCCTGTCGATATTTTTCCATAATTCTTTTCAAGCGAAGTTCAGGAGAAGAAACGATTAATAAATGAAATGCTCTGGGATCATTTTGGAAAATTGTTTGTCCTCCTCGGCCAAGAAAAATGATAGGACCTTTTTTAATATGTTTAAGAAGGATTCCCTTTACGTTTTTTGCCCAAATAAGGAATTTCTGTCGATCGATGTTCTCATCTAAATCTTCTTGATGGGCTTCTCGAAGAAGGAATGCCAATTGATCACGATCGATACACTCATAATTCAGTTGTTTTGATAATTGAATAGCGATTTCATCACCAAGACTTTCTGTTTCTCTTGAAATTGTAATAATACCTACTTTTTCCACTACTTATTCCACCACTGTTTTTTTATATCTTATTATATACGAATTCAACTTCGTCGAATGTTTTTATATTCTTTTTCATAGTTAGAATATAAAATCGGAATATCTAAAAAATTTATCATAATCATTATACTGAAAATCACCTTTTATTATTCCCTTTTTATTGAATTTTTCATTGGTTGTATTGACTGTAGGATTCCAATTTCATTGATAGATAGTTTTTTATGTATTCCTTAATATTTTTTGCCATTCAAATTGCTATTCTCATTCAAAAAAAGTAAAATAGAAACCATGAAAAAATTGCCTTTTTCTATTCACCTATTTTTTTGGATTCTTTTGATATTGTTGGGAATGTTTCTCACAAATTCTTCCCGTTCTCAGGCATCTGCCTGGCGAGATGTTCCTTCTTTTAATCTTTATAGTTTAGCCGGACAAAAAATACCTTTTTCAATCAAGGATCAAATGGTTGTTGTCCTATTCTTATCTCCAGAATGTTTTTCTTGTGATCGAGAATTATTTACAGTTCAGCAACTTCAAAAAAATCTTCAATTCCAACTGATTCCTATTTGTGTTGGGTGTGATTGGCGAGAAGTAAAACGAATTCTCGAATCTCTGAATCTGGATTTACAGGTTTATATGGGATCAAACGATTTAAAGGCGACCTGGGGTTTCTGGGAATTCCCAACTGCATTTTTAGTTAACCAAAATATGAAGATCGTTGAAAAATGGCAAGGTAAAATTGTCATTGAATCTTTAGAAAAAGAAATCATAAATAATACTCTTGCTCAAACAAAACCAAAAAGGAAAAAAGCGGACGGTTCTTCTTCTCCATCCGCTTGTACTGGTGATGTTTGTTACTAATTCATTTCCCATTCCTGAAGCTCTAAATATAATGATTTCTGCCCTTCATTTAGAGTATCGGAATCCATGATTTCCACCACAAAAGGAAGCGGGGCTTCCTTTGAATAGAGCATTCGAACTGCCATTTGTTTATCCTTCAATATCTCTACCCAATAAGCCTTATAACCAAAACGTTCTTCTGAAGAAGAAACTTGAATGGTTATTTCTTCATCATCTTCTTTAGAACTCCAAAGGAAACCTTCTTTAAATTCCCCACCCAATAAGGTAGCTGGCAACAACATAAATTGGACAGCAAAAACTGGCATAACTATTGCCATTGCCATAGGATTGGAGAAAAAGAGATTATTAAATAAATTTTGATGATCATCTTCTGAAGCAATAAAGGAGTTAGTAAAATGATTGTTACCTAAAAGAAAATCGATATTCACTTGGTATTTTCCTTGGTCCTGAGGGGTCACATCAATGGTAAGAGAGCCCTCAGTTATACCCTCTTTATCTTCCTGTCGTATAAAATATTTCTGATGTTTTAAAGTATTCAAGTTCAAAGTGTTATTAAACAGGTCTTGAGAATAAGCAATAGAGTGAAGAGAAAAAACACAAATGATGATGAATAATAAAACGATCTTGGATTTAATAAACATCTCCTCCATTCTTCTTGTATTCTAACATGCTTTCACACATTTATCTTACTATTTTTCTGTTTTTAAAGTTTTTCAATTAGAGTTACAAGAATGATATAATATGAAACAATTTGATTCATAAAGAGGGTGATCGATATCTCGGTTTTTTCCCATACTTTAGAAGATCTCTGGAATCAAAAAATTACACCACATGAAGCCGAAAAACAATTACGTCAACTCCTTTATGAGGACCTTGAATTTGCAAAAATTGATCATCATCGAGCTTTAAGGAAAGGATTCCCTGAAGTCGTTTTTTGTCAGGGAAAAACTCAAGATCAAATTATCACGATCCTTAAGAAAATGAGCGAACAGTATCCCAATTTATTAGCAACTCGGGTCCAATCTCATCAATTTAAACCTATACAGAAAGAAATACCGGATATTCAATACCATCCAACGGCTCGGAT
>JAAYUP010000015.1 GCA_012517635.1 Candidatus Atribacter alterifermentans | reverse complement strand
GATAGGATAAAAACTAAAAAGAAACAGCCGTGATCAAGGCTAATACTAGCCTAGATCTATTCTTATCTTTCTTTTTTTATCTTAAATTTTTGAATCTACGAAAGATTTGAGCTTAATAGAAGCAATCACGACACAGCCTGAATGGGGGAATTTATTGAGAAATTCCCCTCCTCCTTGGAGAGGTGCCGTTTTACGGCGGGGAGGATGATTTCTCTATAATGATATAGAAACATTCAGTAAATTTAATTTAATAATCAAACTTATTAAATTGATTAAAAGGTGTGAGTTATGGAAAAGAACCAATTAAAAAAACAAGCATATGAATTGATACGCGGTTTAAAGGGTGAAAATTATAGCTTTGGACTCGATGTTTTAGATTCAGTTGGCCAACATGCGGCAAAATGTGGAAATTCAGCATTAGTGATAGCCAACCCCCAATTGCATCAACCCATAGTGGATAGAATAATATCTTCATTAAAAAACTATCAAGTTGTTATTTCTGGAGAAAAAATCTTACCCAATGCCAAGCCCAACACACCACGTGAAGATGTCTATCGATTAGAAAGCTATATTTTGCATTTTAAACCCGACTGCATTGTGATTATTGGGGGTGGGAGCTCAATCGATGCTGCCAAAATAGCCAATGTATTGGCTACTCTTGGTGTTTATAGTCCCGAAATAGATACTTATTTAGGGGCCGGTCTGGTAACTGAAGGTTTAAAACAAACCGGCAAAAAGTTATTCCCCTTGGTTGCAGTGGAGATGGCGGCCAGTTCTGGTTCACACCTGACCAGGTATGCTGTGGTTACTGATCCGATTGCTGGTCAGAAAAAACTGATTATAGATGACGCCATAGTGCCAGATCGAGCAATTTTTGATTACACGGTCACAACGACAGCACCAAAGGAGCTTACCATTGATGGTGCTATGGACGGCCTTTCCCATGGTTTGGAATCTTTTTACGGTGTAAGTCAGGAAAAGGCGGAATCCCTTAAGAAAATATCTCTGACCGGTCTCGAGTTAATTTTGGATTATACCAAGAAAGCAATTGAAAACCCAATGGATCTAGATGCCAGAGAAGGACTGGGTCTCGGAACCGATTTAGGTGGATTTGCAATTATGATTTGTGGAACCAACGGCGCTCATCTTGCCAGCTACTCCCTGGTAGATATATCAAGCCATGGTCGAGCCTGCGGTATCATGAATATTTATTATACTGTTTTCTTTGCTCCTGCTATCGAAAATCGAGTTCGTTTATTCGGGAATTTACTTAAGGAAAAGGGTTTTATTGCGTCGGATCTCAGTCGTTTGCAGGGAAAAGACTTAGGAATTGAGGTAGCGGGAGGATTAACCCGTTTTTATCAAAGCGTTGATTTTCCAACCAAATTATCAGATCTCCCGGGATTTAACGATCAATATATTGAACGCACCTTGCAAGCGGCCAAGGATCCCCAGTTAGAAATGAAGCTCAAAAGCTTGCCGATTCAAATCAACGCATCTGAGATCGATGAATATATGGCGCCAATTTTAGAAGCTGCCAAAACCGGAAATTTCGATTTAATAAAAATGAAAGAATAAAATGCTTTAATAGGCTTTGGGTAATTCATCAGCTAAGAGTGCTTGATAAAATTCCTTTGATAACCAGACGAGGCAGGGAATATTCAGTGGTACACTGAGGGTTCTTTAATTAATACAGATTGAATTTTAACTTTAGAAAAAAAATGGTGAGCCATGAAGGATTCGAACCTTCGACACCCGGATTAAAAGTCCGGTGCTCTACCAACTGAGCTAATGGCCCACTCGTCAACTGCAAAAATATATATCAATTTGGTGGTTCTGTCAACCGGTTTTGAAGAGTTTTCCTGAAATATAAAGAGGAAAAAGTTGTTAAAATCAAGGAACAAATAATCAATGACCTCATATTTCTTAGATTTAATTGCTCCTTCTCCCTTGATGGGAGAAGGTTGAAATGAGGGTGAAAACCCAGGATGAAAATTAAGTTTTGATTTTTGTAGTGAAATCTTGATAAGCTTTACATGTTTCTCCCCTCACCTTGATCCTCTCCCACCAGGGGAGAGGAAAAAAAGAAGAAAAACGGGAGAAGATGAGGATGAGAGCGGTGTTTTCTTATTAACAACTCACTATATTTACCGGATATAAATATGTTAAACTTAAAGAATGAGATATGGTCGATTTCCGATTCCTAATAATATTCTGGAACTCATTCCAGAAGCTCAAAAAGTTCTAAATAACCATCCGCAGGTGATTTTTGCTTACCTGTTTGGAGGATTAGCCAAAAGACATTTATCATCACTTAGTGATGTAGATGTTGCTGTATATCTAGTTGTAAATAAAAATGAATTAGAAATTAAAATGGATCTGCTTAACCAGCTAAGTAATGGGTTAAAAACCGATGAAATTGATCTGGTTATTTTAAATACTGCCTCCTTGCCATTGATAGCCAGAATTATTCAGAATAAAAAAGTTTTGGTTGATAAGGATCCAAACCTAAGATACTCGTTTGAATCATTGAATTTGAGAAAGTATTTTGATTTTTCTATTAAAGAAAAGGATATTTTGTATCGGAGATATAAAATTGGTTGACAAGACTCTAATATTAAGAAAATTAGCTAACTTTGATGAGTATCAAAATCAACTGAGTGAATTCATCGGAATAACCATCGATGAATATATACAGGACTGGAAAATACAAAGAATTGTCGAAAGAACCTTCCAGATTTTAATCGAGACAGGGATTGATATTGCTAATCATATAATTTCTGATCAGGAATTAAGAATTCCCATAAGTTACAGCGACACCTTTAAGGTACTTCAAGAAAACAATATTATCAATAACCAGCTTTATCAATCACTCGAAAAGATGGCAAAATTCAGAAATTTAATTGTTCATAATTATGATAAGATTGATTCAGCATTCATAATATCAATTTTAAGAAATAACCTTGATGATTTTACTGATTTTAAAAATTCTGTGTTGGAATGGATGAGTAAGAAAAAATAGTAAAATTATTTTAGAAAAGTAATAGCCTCATCTCATTGGGAAGTAATCAGCGAAGATGATGGTGAATTCAACCACGAATAACACTGTTTACAACTTTTGACCTTTTGTCTTCCTCGAATCCAAAGTTTTTTTTTAAAAACAAGCTACAACCCCAAATGTCATTAAGGCAGACAGATAGGTCTGCCCCTGCATCATATTCTTTGATTTAATTGCTCTTTCTCCCTTGATGGGAGAAGGTTGAAATGATGGTGAGATCCCAGGATGAGATTTTGGTGAGTCGCTCAATATGAGTTATCTATGAAATCTTTCCGGTATTTTCAAAAAAGAAAAGAAATAAAGAAAAAATTCATTTTGCCCCTTGCAAAAAAGACCAGATGCTATTAGAATACTATTTGCCAGTGAAATGGCAATTTAAAG
>JAAYUP010000170.1 GCA_012517635.1 Candidatus Atribacter alterifermentans | reverse complement strand
TTCTCGATTTTTTTCTCAACCTGAAGGAGTTCCTTGTCGTATTGCTTGATCGATACAGTATGATTTTCATTAAAGGATTGAAGGAAGTTCTGCAAAGATTTGATATACGCTTTGCTCAAGAGGGTGGTTTTCACCGATTCCATGACGATTTCTTCAACTTTATCCTGGCGAAGATAATATTTGCGACTCTTGCACTTATAATATTTAGTTTTTATTTGTGTTTTATTTTCTCACTTGGGCCGGAGCGGAGAAGTTGAAGAAAGCGATCGAGCTCCTCATTCAAAAAATGGATGAAGCGGGGTGGGATGATGTCCCAGCTCCTGAAGCAGAGGTAGCGGCACGGGTGGCTTATCAAAAGGAAATCGGGATCCAAAAAACGATGTTAGAAAAGGCAAAGGCATTCGAGGCAAGGTTTTATCAGGGCAGTGAGCTTATAGAATCGGAGGTAAAAGAAAAATGAAAACAACCAGGAAAATGTCCTTTTGGTTGGTGTTTATCCCTGCGATAATCATCATTCTGCTGGTCGGTTTCAAGGTGATCAAGTTCTAACGATTAATTCTCGTTACAATCCTCCTTCGCCCTCGGTAGAAACTGACTCCCTCTGCCGAGGGTTGCTTAATAGATTTGCATTCCCCCGGTAAAAAACCGGGGGATTTTTTATTTCTCCTCAATCATCTCTTTGGTGAGATCGCTTATGGCTTGTGCTGATAAATAGCCTGCATTGGCAAGCCGGTGAATGACTTTTATGGAATCAATATCAATGAGTTGTGATTTTTCAATGGTTCTTTCAATCCAATAAAGATCAGCCTTTATGCGAGCAACATAATTTTGGGTTTGAGTGAGTTCTGGCATAAATTTTACCTCCTAAAAACATCATAGAATGGTTTTTTGGTTTTGTGGAAAATACGCAAAAATATTTTTGCAGGGGTGCTGGGTTAAGAATAGTTGGGAATTTAATGGACAGTATTTTATTTTTAAGAATATGAGAAATTAAATTTTGTTATTAAAAATAGCTTCATTTTACTAATAAAATTGGTTTTTTTGACGATATTTATTCTATGGGCCCATTTTTTAGAATTTTGAACAAGAATAAAAAGTTATTATTCATTATCGTAGTTGTCTCCTATGGAGTCTTAATCCCCTTTTTATCTGTTAATTTTGGTATTCCCGAGAGAGGGATCATGGGAACCATTTTAATTTTTTTATCAACCATGGTATGGGGGTTAACGGGAGGCTTAACCGCTGCAACTTACTCAATCATAAACTTGGGACTCTATATATCAAAAAGCCCCAGGACAATTGATCCTTCTTTTATGATTCTGGGAACATTCCTGTATCTTTTCATCGGGATTGCCTTGGGACGATTGTTGGATGTGACTCGCGACCAAAAAGCTCACCTTGTTAAATTGCTGGAATCCCTTGAACAGAAAGAAATAAAATACCGTTATTTATTTGATTCGATTGTCGATGGGTTATTCGTTTTTGAGATAAGCGATGTCTATGGTGAGATAAAAATATTAAGTGCAAACTCAATCGTCTGTGACATGTTCGGGTATGAGAGGGAAGAGCTTTTTAAAGTACCTTTCTACGAATTAATCGATAAAAACTACCAGGAGAGGATGAAGTATATTTTCAGCAAGCTTTACCATGCTGAAGGCGAACTCCTTTTTGAAACCACTTTTGTAGCAAAGAACGGTCATAAAATGGTTACTGAATGTCATTGTAATTCATATCGGAAAAATGGAAAAGTATATGGAAATTGTGTTGTGCGGGATATCACCGAAAGAAAAAAAGTCGAGGAAAAGATAAAATATTTAACCTTTCATGATTAATTGACCGGCATCTACAATCGAGCCTATTTTGAAAATGAACTGGAAAAATACGATAATCCGAGATACTTACCGATGAGCATTATTATTGGAGATATGAATGGTCTTAAATTGGTGGATGATGCGTTTGGCCACGATGAAGGAGATAGAATGCTTAAAATTACTGCGAAATGTTTAAAAGTATCCTGCCGGCAGGGAGATACCGTTGCTCGCTATGGAGGAGATGAATTTGT
>JAAYUP010000169.1 GCA_012517635.1 Candidatus Atribacter alterifermentans | reverse complement strand
CCCATTTTTCCAGCCTCGGACATAACGTCAACAATAGCTGAACCAGCTTCCCCTATAGCTCTTGAAAGGGGGTCTGCTGATTTTAAAGACATTACTTTAACCCCTTCAGGTCCAGTCTTGCCTTTAAAAACCACTACTATTGCCACTGGCTCAATACCTGCGCCTCCACCAGCACCTGCACCAGAACCTCCCTGGGCATCGGGTCCTTTTCCTTCACCCATACCTGCTCCAAATGCCATTCCCATTCTGGTGACTGGTATCATGACTTTATCTTCACTTTCTATGACTTCACCAATCACGTTTTCTATGTTTAGGACTTTCCGAATTTCTTCTACAGTGGTTTTTATGGGATCATTTATATCCATTACACTTCACCCCTACATTTTTTAAGTACCATTTATATGATCAATTAGGCATATACATTTTTCCAAAGTAATAAAGTATTTAAATGGAATTTTCGGATTTTTGCCCCTTCATCCCAAATAGAAAAGGTTTATATAGGAACAGAACTATAATCTGAGAATGCGGGCCCGTGGTCTAGGGGTATGATACCTCCCTGACACGGAGGTGATCACGAGTTCGAATCTCGTCGGGCCCATTTGCCGTGGTAGTTCAGTTGGGAGAACGCCAGACTGAAGATCTGGATGTCGCTGGTTCAAGTCCGGCCCACGGCACTCATCAAAACTATTATTTTTGTATTCATGAAGAGTTAAAAAAAGATTTAAAATAAATTAAACAATTATCCTAATAATCACTAACAGAACAGGTCGTAATCGTTTTTATCTTATCATTTTATAAAAATAGGCCCAATATCATTATGGAAACTGCGATAAATGTTATGCCTGCAAATAACCTTGGTTTTAAGGGGCTGTTTTTTTCGTTGGTGATGATTTCTTTGGAAGGTCTTAATATTTGACCACAGCTACTGCAGAAGGGAGTGGTAATGATGTTGAGATTCCCGCAAGATTCACAGACGATCTTAGGAGATTGAAGCTGACCATCTTCCCCGTATTCTAAAAGATAAAACTTACCGCCGCATTCACATGATTCAAAGTCACTGAGTGATTCTCCTTCCTTCAGATGGTAGTAGCCACCACAATTCTCACAAATCAAGAAGTTCATATTATCAAGATTTTTCTCTTTATATGAAGCTATATATGCTTTGCTATTGGATAAAAAAGAGTTTTTTTTATAAATGAGAAGTTTGATCTGACAAAAATTTAATTAAGCAAAAAATCAGCTTTAAAAGGACATTAATCTGTGTTGATAATGAAAAGCGTTGCTGAAAATAAAAATGATAAATCTTAATAATAATGGTCAAAGCTGAGAATATTAATCAAACCATCATTTTATAGGTTACAATATTTTTCCTTTAAGATAAGTACTCTTAGAATGAGTAATTTCTACCTGGAAAAAACCACCCAAAGGAGCTTCGTCCACAATCACTGTTTTATAAGAATCTGTACGGCCTATGTACCCACCTTTACTCCCTTTATTCGTTATAAGAATTCTTTGACTGGTTCCTAACAGTTCTCTGTTATTGGACGAAGTTAGCTGGATCTTAAGAT
>JAAYUP010000168.1 GCA_012517635.1 Candidatus Atribacter alterifermentans | reverse complement strand
TTGTTACCTTCATATGAAAGAACCACATGATTATGGTAGGGATAAAGGTTCAAATCGCAAATGGAAGAACAAACGAGAAAAGATAACTTTTATGGGCAATACGATCATTTTTTTAGGAAAAATTATTTATTCTGAAAAATATACGAATAAGTTATTGATAATGAGTTTAGAGCAACTAAACCGAATTTCGGTCTAAGATTGCCATCTGGTGCTAAACCATCATTTGGTGGTCTTGTCTTGCCCCTCCATTTCATGAGGTTATAACTCAATTATTTCGCTTCTCGCAGAAGAAAATACCTCACATCCGTCTTTGGTGACTCGAAAACCATCTTCCCAACGAAAACCATAATCAGGAGTGGTGAAGAAGGTATCTGCCATAAAAGTCATATTCTCTTTTAAGGGATAATTTGAAGTTTTTTCCATCCAGGGTTTTTCAACTTCTATAATACCAGCACCATGACAAGGTCCATATAGATAATATTGAGAATAGCCATGTTTCTCAAAATATTGATAGTACTTCTCAGCAATATCCTTAGCGATGATACCTTCTTTAATCCATTCATAGGTCTTCAAATGAGCATCTAGACCAAATTGCACTTGCTTTTTCATATCCTGCGGCATTTTTCCAAAAATCACTGGACGTCCAACTGAAGAAGCATATCCACCAAATCGAGCTCCAACACAAAGTTGAATCATCTGACCCGGTTCAAGTTTTTTATAAGTTGCCCGAGCTATAGCGTTTTGAGTTTGTTTACCTCCAAAAATATAGTTAGGAAAGGCTTCACACTCGGCACCATGCTTATACATGGCATGATAAAGAATACCCATCGCTTCTTTCTCGGTCATTCCAACTTTCATTTCTTTCAAAAGATCCTCAAGGGCTAACTCGCTAATGCGATGTGCCTCTTTCATCATGGCAACCTCATTCTCTGATTTAATCGCTCGCATATTGGAAACGATCCATTCAGCTCGGATTATCTCTCCTTTTGGACCTAATGCCTCTTTTACCCCTTCATACACCGGCATAGGCAAAATAGCGTAATCTCCTAATGCCAAACGCTTAATTCCTTTTCCCCCTGATATCTCATCAAATACTTCCCTAAAATTTGATACTTGGATATCCGGATAATCAGGCTCAGCCGATTCTCGATAAGCAAGTAATTTTCGTATTTTCTTAACCTTACTTCTCTGAATAGCAAAGGGCTCAGCTTCAGGTCCAATCAACAAAATTGGATCTCCCTCTTTTGGAATGATTACTCCCGCTGTTTCAAAAATTGGCCAATGATCACTGAGGTATCGAACACTCGCATGGTCTGCTTCATTAGAATGAACTAAATAGGCATCATAATCGTTTTCAACTAACATTTTCTGAATTCGTTCAATCCTTTGATGAAATTCGGCTTCTGGTATCTCTCTTATCATGGTACTTTTCCTCCTCGAATTATTAATTTATACTGAAAATTTTTAATTTTTATCGAAATGATAGTTGGTTAAAAATCCTTTAAAAGAATCACAATATTTATACCCATCAAAGGCTCTAATAACTACTATAAAAAAAGACCAACTAAGATTTCAAAACAACTTTTACAACCTGTTCCTGTTGACTTGATGCTATTTGAAAAGCCTTTTCTGCCTCATTAAATGGAAAAACGTGAGATAATAAAGTTTCTAACGGAAGATCATGACGATTCAAGAGGTCAATAGCAATGGGAAAATAGTGGTTGGGGATGGCATGCGAAGCTCTGAGCTGCAACTTCTTAAAATGAAACTCATTGGCGTCAAAAGTTATCTGGCTTCCTTCTCCATACTCAATTCCATTAAAAGCAACAATACCACCAAAACGGGATATCTGAATAGCATCGGCAATGGTTTTGGGAGGCGCCGTTACGATTACTCGGTCGACACCCTTGGAGGCAACACTCATAATCTCACCTACCACATCATTTTCTTCATAACACAGAACCAGATCAGCACCCATTTGTTTCCCTAATTCCAAACGATAAGCTCCCCTCGGAGTAGATCGTTTAGAACCAACCAGGAAAACCCGACGAGCTCCTTGTAACTTAGCTAATCGGACCACCATCAACCCGATGGGGCCTGGTCCAAAGACAACAACCTCATCATTGAGCTCTAGTTCAGCTCGTAAGGTCACATCGAGTGCCACGGTGAGCGGTTCGGCTAAACAGGCATGCAGTGAATCAAGGAGTTTCTCATTATAAATATGCACCATATCTTGCCTCACCACAAGGAATTCAGAAAAACCAGCTTGGTCGGTCATATAGGTCGTTATGTTTTCACAATACCGAGAACGTCCATTTTTACATTGTTTACAAACCCCACAAGCTGCATGGTTTTCAACAATTACACTTTTTCCAATCAGGCTGTCATCAACGCCCTCACCGATCTGCTCAATGGTTCCGACCACCTCATGACCTAATGGTGTCCACTCATGGTTACTCCGAAGAAAATGGAGGTCAGTTCCACAAATACCCCCTGCTTCAACCCGTACTAATAACTGTCCTGATTGAGGCTTGGGAATAGGTGCATCTCGCCATTGGAGCTGAAAGGGTGATTTTCCAAAAAGGACTTTCATGGTTTCCTCCAATTATTTATATTTAAATGCCTTTTGAGTTAACGATAACTATAGTAAATCAAGCAGAATTTCATGGGTGTTTCTGGGCTTTTAAAGTAGTCTTTCTTCATATTGTATTATAAATAGAATTTAAATCATTCTTAGAGTTTCATACCCACAAAGAAAGGTAATGAAATAAAAGATATTCTAAAATTGTGATTTTGTGATTCGAGGGGTACTTTCCACTTAAAAAAAGCTACTTTTACCATTATTCTATTTTCAGAAAAGACTAAAGGTTTTCAATACCATGCTTTTTTAACCATTCCTCGAAGTTTTGGTTATCAGTAACGATCTCATTATCATAATTTTCCTCAAGTTTTTTCACCTGTTTGGCTAACTCCGGTTGCTCACGCATGACAACAGCCATATTATTATCAAACTGTTCAACTAATGGGATTAAATCAGAATAATCGAGATTTAATTTAAGCAAAGCTGTAACTTTTTTCACAATGGATATAATCCCTCTGGGATTCGTTGCATGGATGTACATAGGAACATCAGTGATGAGGTTAATCATATTCATATTTTTCTCTTTAGCCAAAAAAGTAAGATAGGTAACTAAACTGGCAGAACCTTCATAATTGGTAAAACGGATATTTTCTTTCTCAAGAATTTTTTTTAAATCCTCATTATTTATTGAACTATAAACCCGTGGATCTCGAGTATGAGGAGTTAAACCATTAACGCTTCCAATAAAATAGATATCTTTAATATTGTACTCTTCACACATAAAAAATAATATTTGACAGTATTGATCCCAATGAATATTCGGTTCTTTCCCCGAGAATAGAATGAGATTATTATTGGTGTCTGCAAAAAATTCATTCGTTGGAAACTGGACTTCATTTACCAGCCCATCGACAATTTTGGTATAAGGACGAAATTGGGCAATTTCCTCCATAGTTCCCGGTAAATTATATATATAAAAAGGGTGGGGATTTATTTCTGCGAATTTAATTGCATCCAACTTATTATTCAAATAAACAATAGTTCCAGTTGATACATATCCTCCATCCATCCACCCCGACAATCCAATAATCAATATGGGAGAAAATAAAACTGGTTTTTCTAAAAATTTAAGGTTTTCCATGTTTGGAATGAGTCCTCCTTTGATTTTAATCTATTGGAAACGGACAAATGGTTTTTTTCTAAAAAATATTATACCTTTTTAGGGTTACGATTACTCATACTGCAGTTAAAAGAAGTGAATGAATTGAGGAATAAAAAGCCACAGGCTCTGACAAACTCTTGAACCTCAAACTCGCTTCGAAAAAAGAAATTACTTTCTAATATGGCGAAGCGCTTCAGGATTGGCCTTCCACTCTCCCTCTCGGGAAAACTTCGAAATTCCTATCTCTCGATCGGGAACTTCTTTCTTCCAATCCTCCGGTTTTTTATTCTTCAGAACCTGTGGCCATAAATCATTATACTCTTTAAGAATAGAATGTCAAGTTTACCCTAACAAATATGGTTATTTATAACTATAATAGTGTTGAACAAAAGGTCGCTTCACTTGAACCTTTACAGAAAGGAAATAGGGTGAAAAATTTAGCTATAGCGTTAGTCCAAATGGAATCGGAAGTTGGAAAAATTGACGCAAATCTATCCAAAATTAAAAAATATATCGATGATGCTGCTTTGCATAAGGTTGACATCATTTGTTTTCCTGAGCTCTCGGTAACCGGATACTCCCCAAAAAAAAGTCCAGAATACGCCGAAATGATACCTGGTTATAGCTCAAAGATTTTATCTCAATGGGCTCAAGAAAAACAAATCACCATACTGGCTGGCATCTGTGAAAAAAATCAAAGCCTGAATCCCTATATTACTCAAGTCATTTGCATGAACAAAGGAAATATTTTTAAATATCGAAAAACCCATTTAGCGCCTCATGAAGTTTCATTTTTTACTCCTGGTGTTGATTTACCAGTATTTGATATTCCTCAAGTACGTTTTGCTGTTGAAATTTGCTGGGAACTTCATTTTCCCCAAATAACAACATTTCTTTCTCTTCAAGGGGCTGAACTGATATTTTGTCCCTACGCATCGGCACGAACTCCAAAAGACCGACAACAATCCTGGCATATCTTTCTTCCAGCCAGAGCTTATGATAATCGTGTCTTCATTGCCAGTTGTAACGCAATTGGACAGGATTGTGGTGGGGGCTTAATGGTCTGTGATCCTGAGGGACATATCATTGTTGAAGATTACCAAGGAAAAGAGAGTATGATGATCGTCAATCTCGATCCCTCAAGAATTGAAACTATTCGAGATCCCAATAACCAATCACTTTTCCAAAGTTTTTACCCAAAATTTTTAAGAAACGATCTTTTTAAAAAATGAGTAAAATCAATCGACCATCATCGGATATTATAAGAGAAAAAATTTGATGTTTTATAAGGGGAGTTCCCGCGGACTCTTCTTATTCATCATAAAATTGATGGCATAAACCATCATCTAAATTCACGAAATCAACTTTCAAATTCAATCGAAGCCATAAATCGGTAGCAAAAAACACTCTTTTTTGCTGTTCTTTACTTAAATGCCCCTTCCAAACAAAAAACACATTAATTGGTTTGCTAAAGGGACTTTTTTGAATAACTGCTTCCAAGCGATTAAAATAGTAATCCTTTTCTAAGTCTTCAATCATATTCAAGATGACTTGATTATTAACTGGTCTTTGATATCTATTTTTTATTTCCTTGATAATGAACTGGAGCTTTTCATCGTCAATTTTATACTCATTTCCTTTATCAAAAAAAGCTCCAACTTGCTTTCCATCAATTTGAATCACGAATTGAGGAAGTTGGTGCCCAATAGCTTGAAACCGTTCTAAAATCTGCCGAACCGTCTCTTTCAAATCCATTTATATTTTCTCCATGACTCATTTTTTGGATATAATAATAAATCGGCAGATTATATAAATTCTTTATTTCTTGATCAAAAATAAGTTTAAAACATTCATCATTGGAATGAGGTTATCTATTTTCGACCACTCAATGGCTGGTAAATGAATGTAAAATTAAAGAATACAGTATAATAATATTTCCAATTTAAGGTTTTAAATTTCGTTGTAATGAATAATTTACAAACCCAAAAGGAGGTTTTTAATATGATAAAGTTAGTCCTCGTTCGTCATGGAGAAAGTATTTGGAATAAGGAAAATCGTTTTACCGGGTGGACAGATGTTGATTTATCCGAAAAAGGCATAGAAGAAGCCCACGCTGGCGGGAAAGCTTTAAAAGAACAGGGATTTACTTTTGACATTGCTTTTACTTCGGTTTTAAAAAGAGCAATTAGAACTCTATGGATAATCCAAGATGAAATGGATTTAATGTGGATCCCAGTTGAAAAATCTTGGCGTTTAAATGAACGTCATTATGGTGCATTGCAAGGTTTGAATAAGGCTGAAACCGCAGCAAAATTTGGAGAAGAACAGGTAAAAATTTGGAGAAGAAGTTACGATATACAACCTCCGGCCTTAGAAAAATCTGATCCTCGGTTTCCAGGTAAGGACCCACGTTACCACGATCTCGATGAAAAAGATCTTCCATTAACTGAATGTCTAAAGGATACCGTTGCCCGTTTTCTTCCTTACTGGCATCAAACAATTGCTCCAACAATCCAATCGGGTAAAAAAGTACTCATCGCTGCTCATGGAAACAGCCTGAGAGCTTTAGTAAAATATTTAGATAATATTTCTGATGATGAAATTATTAGTTTAAATATTCCTACTGGAATACCCTTAGTTTATGAATTAGATGAATCATTAAAGCCTATTCAACACTATTACATTGGGGATGAAGAAACAGTTCGAAAAGCTATGGAAGCGGTAGCTAATCAGGGAAAGGAGAAGAAGTAAATCACTTTTGAGATTGATAACAAATAAAAGGGGCGCAACATATTATTGCGCCCACAATATTCTCAAAAATATCTCAACTACTCTCTGAGAAAAAAAGAAACATAACTTTTCTTTAATTCAATTTTTATAGAGTCGGAGGTGGGATCACTGGTTCTGGCAGTGGCAGATTGAGCCACTGTTCGATTTCTTCCTCTGAAGCATCCCAACGGTAAGTTACGTCCAAGTTTTCCTTGCTAATAAGTTGGGTTGGTGCCCAGTAAAAATGTCCTGGTTCAATTTCCCCCTTAACGACACCTAAGAGTATGCGCAAAGCCATGACTGAGGCGACAGAAGGTGGGTTGGCATTGGTGTATTTTAGTTTTCCTTCTTTTATGAGGTCTAAACCATAAGGTGCACCGTTTTGGGATACTATTGTCACTTGTTCAAGCTTACCAAGACGTTCCAAAGCGCTTACTACACCAACTGTCATGTCCTCATTTTGAACAAATAATCCGACGATATCAGGATGAGCAGTGATAATATTGGTTGCTGCTTCATAAGCTTTTTGCCGATTCCATTCTGCTGAAATTGTTGATACAATTTCTAAATTAGGATTTTGACTCAAACCTTCCTTA
>JAAYUP010000167.1 GCA_012517635.1 Candidatus Atribacter alterifermentans | reverse complement strand
AGCTGATTGGACTCCTCGCAATAACGTTTTTAAAAATATTATCATTGTCATCAGGTTCCATATATGGCATAAAGATAAATTATGTGGTATGAAGTTAGTTATAATAAGAAAAATATTTTTAAGGGAGGTGTAACATGAGAGGAAAATTTAAGTTTCAAGACGATTTTATTTACAAAATGCCAGCTCATTTTGGAGGATCGCCCTTTTATCCAATAAGAGCAGTGTATGGAGATATGTTAGGTATCTCCGTCCAATATGAAACCGACCAAGAAGCGTTGCTCCAATACATACCCGAAGATTTTGAACTCCGAGAACCGATAGTAAGCGTCCAGTATACCAACTGTCGAGATGTGGTTTGGATGGCGGGGGGCGAATATCGGCTGATACAAGTTTCTGCTCCGGTTACATATATGGGGAATTCTGAAGGGCTTTCTGGTGATTATGCCCTGGTGGTATGGGAAAATAAAACTTGCCCCATCATCGGAGGGCGAGAGGAGGATGGTGTTCCCAAGATTTTTGCTGACATCGCCAACGAACGTCGTGTCGAAAATCATTGGTTTACAAATGCCAGTTATGAAAGCTGCACTTTTCTTAAAATTGACTTTTTTCAAAAGAATGAAGTATCGCCAAAAGATATTGAGAAATTGAACGAGCATCCTAAGATTAACTTGTTTGGCTGGCGTTATTTACCCAATCTTGGAAAGGGAGGAGCGACTTTGAGTCATGCTACCCTTTACCCGCAGGAAATGAAAATAAAACAAGCTTGGTTCGGTGATGGCAGTCTCCAATGGACGACGCTGACCCCAGAGCAACATCCTTTGCAGAGTCATATCATCAAGGCATTGGCAGATTTGCCAATAGTGAAGTATACCCACGCTATGATGTTAAAGTGCTCAGCCAGTCTCAACGTAGGCGATTCGAAAATTCTACCCTAAAGGAGGGAGAAACATGAGCGAATATTTTGAAAATAAAGTAGCAGTGGTTACTGTAGCGGCATCAGGTATCGGTTTGGGACTCACCGAACATTTGCTCGCAAGAGGAGCAAAGGCGGTTTTCATGGGTGATGTGAACGAAGAGAATCTCACCAAAGAATCCGAACGTTTAAACCAAAAATACCCCGGGAAGGTCAGCCCTCAACTCACCGATGTCACCAAGCTGGAGCAAGTCGAGAAACTGATTCATGCTGCTAAAAACTTTGATGGTCATCTTGATTTTGTGTTCAACAATGCCGGGATGGGCATGACGATTCCGACGGAAAAGGTCACTTTTGAAATCTGGAGATTTATTCTAGATTTAAATTTTATGGGTGTGGTGTATGGTACCTATACAGCAATACCCATCATGCGGGAGCAGGGGTTTGGACACATCGTCAATACCGCTTCCATCACTGGACGGTTACCGGTTCCTTATCAAGCGGTTTATGCTGCCAGCAAAAGTGCAGTGATATCCATGACTGAGAGCTTGCAGTATGAGTTGGAAGTGGAAGGACTCAATTTTAGTGTTTTCTGTCCTGGTAATGTCAGAACGGCTATTTTCGGAGACTTAACACCTCCGCCAGATTCAATTAGTGTTGACGAAGCGGTGGACTATATTTTTCAGGAACTCGAAAAAAAATCGATAGTCATCATCTTTCCTCAACAAATGCGAGATTTTGATAAACTTTATAGGGAAAACCGTCCGGAATTTGATAAGATAGTTCGAAATTTAGCTGCCGAACGCCGTGAGAACTATCGAACCAAGGGCACTTACTATTAGGTTAGGTTAAACAGACATGGCTAAAAATCGGATATTCAACAAAGCAGATCTTCCGCTGGAAGTGGCGATTCTGTTGATTGCCGGTTTGATGATGCTGATTACTGGAATATTACTTTTTCCAGTGTCGACCGGAGCACTTCCTTATTATGAAAATGGGTTGTACGGATTGCTCCTGTTCATCTTTGCATTGCAAATAGTGACCTTGGGGAAAACTCCCTTTGGTGATATGAGCCGGTCAATGCCACTAATAATCATCGGCGTACTCATTGCAGCCATGGGCATTGTGACCTGTTTTATTCCTGACCTTTTGAGCCAAGTACCCCGCATTCTCCTTTTTATTTGCTTTGCTCCCGGAGGTTTTCTCCTTCTTCTTCAGATGTTTCTTTCCCAAAAAAAACTCCGGACTTGGATAAAGTATGGAGGCATTTTTAAACATCTTATTGTAGGATGCGGAGCGGTTTACGTTCTATCAATAATTATTGGGTTACTCATTTTAATACACAACTTACTCAGTATAGCTTTGACCGCTGTGGTCGGTTTAATTTTTGGAATAGCTATTATTTATCTGGCTTTGGTTCTTCGGAAAATCTACCTGACTTATCCGGAAGCGGAAAACACCAACCCGGGGACAGTTGAACTTTCTACTGATAAAATGTTGCTTTTGATAACTGGTGTTTTTATGCTGCTTTTGGGAATACTGTTGATTCCAGTCAATTTAGGTCAACTTCCTTTTTCGGGGAGCGCCCAACTGGGGTTACTGATGGTCATTTTTTCTATCCAAATGCTGGCATCAGGCAGCACCCCCATTGGTCCTTTCCCCCGGAGCTGGTTGATGATCATATTTGGGCTTTTATTTGCAGCACTGGGAATTATATCCAGTATCATTCCAGGAATTCTGGTGAAACCGTTGACAATTCTTTTCGGGGTATTGAATATTCTCGGTGGTTGTATAACCTTAGTGAAAACACTATTACCTCGGCTAAAAAAACCACGAAAGTCAGATGGTCAAGTTACTCCAATCTTACAGAAGTTATTTGTCACTCAATTCATCATGGGTTTCTTGTCGATTCTATTTGGATCATCTATGCTGGTTTCTCATCTCCTACCGGGGCTGGTTGTTGGTGTGGTTCTCTTTGCCAACGGATGTGTTCTTCTCTATTTGATGTCTAATCTGTTAACCTTGGATAAGATGATCAGCCAAAAAGCAGAGATGAGTGATGCGTCATCCTGAGGCTTCGCTTTTCTAAGCCGTGAGGATCCCATCTGACACCTACGGTGTCATCCTGAGCGGTGCTTTACCGCGTGAGGATCTCATCTTTTATTAATTTTTTTATCATTTTTTTAAATTTAACCATTAAAAATATAAAGGCACCCTCCCCGAGAAAAATGACACCCCTCCGAGGAAGGGAATTGTTATATTCATTCTTTCTCATTTTTTTTATCACTTTTCCCTTGTTCAGATATTTTCAGGATAGACCGT
>JAAYUP010000166.1 GCA_012517635.1 Candidatus Atribacter alterifermentans | reverse complement strand
TCTTTTTCCAAAAGAAACTTGATCCATTTTTTGGCTGCTTCTTGGTTGGAACTGGCTTTGAGGATAACTAAATTACTTCCTCCTGAGAAAGAAGCCCGACCTGCAGGTCCGGCAGGGGGTTCAACCACGCCATAGTTGAGGCCAGGGTTTTCAACCTCAATATTGGCAATATTCCAGGGACCCATGAAACACATCGCCACATTCCCGTTAATGAAAGCCGAATCTGCTTGTGGTTGATTATACTCGGCGCAGGCTTCATCTGCATATCCATTTGCCACCAAGCCAACATACCATTTCATAGCTTCGACACCGGGAGCCTCATTAAAACGGGCCGTCTTGGTTTGTTCGTCAACCAATACTCCTCCATGAGCCCAAAGAACGATCGCCCAATTGTGAAGAAGATCCCAAGCGTTGGTTCCAGCAATTGAAATTGCCCGACCTTTCCCAAATTTTTCATTTATGCGATCACCAACTTTATAGAGCTCCTGATAGGTCTGAGGTGGTTCTACACCAGCTTGCTGGAACATGTCCTTGTTATAAAACAATGCTCTAGTTTCAGCAAACCAAGGAACACCAAAAGTTTTGTCTTGATAGGTCGTGGATATATAGTTGGCATTCATAAAGGCATCGGCTCCACCGAATTCATTGATGTCAATTTCAGTTAATCCTCCCGTTGCAGCAAATTGAGGATTCCAAGTTGTTCCAACTTGGAAAACATCCACTCCTTCACCAGTAGCAATAGCAGAAGTGATTCGCGTCCAGGCATCTCCCCAACCAACGATCTCATAATTAACCGAGATACCGGTTTGTTCTTTGAATTCAGCGACAGCGTTATTCAACCAAGGGATATGGATATCGTCCGGTGCATTGGGCATAAGCCAGAAGTTGATAGACTCAGCTGCCTGTACTGCTATCGAAAAACAAAAAACCAACATGAAAGACCATAAAAAAATATTTTTTAACATTTTCCTTCCTCCTTTAAATTATAAGCTTATAAATGATTTAAACCTTATCAACTCCAATGACTATCCGCTTTATTTCCAATCTCTAAAAACCACCTCCTTTATAAGTAAAAGGGACTTGTCTTTCCCCCTACCTCCAAAATTATCCTTTAGTTGCACCTCCTACTAAACCTTCAATAATTTGTTTTTGAACGATAGTAAATAGAATGAGAACCGGTATAGTCACAATGACTGAAGCAGCCATCATCCCAGCCCAGCGAGATTCCTGGGTGGTTATGTATTCTAAAAGACCGATAGCAACCGTTTTGGTCTCAGTCCCAGTGAGAACCGACGCAAAGAGCATCTCATTCCAGGCCATAATGAAACCATATATCGCCACTGCAGCAATCCCTGGTCTAGCTAAGGGAAGGATAATTCGAAAGATAATGCCCAAGGTGCTACAACCATCGATTTGAGCTTGCTCATCTATTTCTCTTGGAATACCAGCCAAAAAGCTTCGAAGCATGAGAATACTGAAAGGTAAAGCAAAAGAAGTGTAAGTGAAAATCATGCCAATGTAGGAATTTCGCAGTTGAATACCGGTAAATCGATTGAAAACGACAAACATGACATAATAGGGAATGAGAAAAAGAATACCGGGAAACATTTGGGTCAACAACAAAGATCCAACGTATGGTCCTTTCAATCGGAAGCGAAATCGAGATAAACTATAAGCAGCAAAAAGACTCAAAAGAATAGAAGCCACCATCGTCCCCCCACTAATAATCATACTGTTTCTAAAATAATCAAGCATCCTAACCGTCTGATTGATTCTGATGTAATTCTCCAAAGTAAAATGACGAGGAACCCAGCGAGGTGCGAGCTCTGGATCACGAAAATCAGCCGACTGGATCTCTAATGTACTTTTGAATGAACCTGAGACCATCCATAAATAAGGAAAAAGAACAACCATCACCACAATGATTGCTCCAATATAAATTCCAATCATTCTGAAGACTTTTCGTCCAGAATTCATGTCTTTTACTCCTCAACCGTCTTGCCGGGTTGGAAGAGGCGAGTATAGCCAATGGCAATTATAACCGTCAAAACAACAAGACCCATTGACATGGCTGCTCCCAAACCAAAATGAAAATTTTGAAAAGCTTCTCGTAAGATGAGGGTAGAGGGGACTTCAGCATAATATCCTGGGCTCGAACCCAGCATAGCTTTAAATTGATTGAAAGCATGAAAGTTCCAAATAATACTAAGAAGAATATAGATCTTACTCACCGTTTTCAGAAAAGGAAAAGTGACGCATCGGAATACCTGCCAGGGAGTCGCTCCGTCAGAGAGAGCGGCGTCTTTAATTTCGCGAGGGACACTTTGCAGTGCAGCAAGAAGCAACAAACATCCTAACGGCCAGCCTTTCCAAATACTCGCAATAATCACAGCAGTCATAGCTCGAGGACCCACTAACCACACTACCGGTTCTTTTAATAAACCTAACGAAATAAGATATTGATTGACTATTCCAATCCGGCTTTGGAAGATGAACCGCCAAACACTATAGGCAACCGAATCAGGCATGATATAGGGAAGGAGCACTAACCCTCTAACTAACGTGCGGCCAAAGAATTTTTGGTTCAGTAGAACCGCTACTGCCAGAGCGATAATATAACCCAGACTGATTGTAATCCCTCCGTATAAAACAATATTATAAAGGGAACGGAGAAAATTCTGCCCCTCCTGTTGATTGAAGCTAAAAGCCCAACGAAAGTTATCTAAACCCACAAAGGGAGCCTTGGTCCAATCTGAAATAGTGAAAATGTCCAGGTCACGAAAGCTGATCATAACCCCCCAGATAATTGGGAAAAAGTGAACCAACAGCATAGCTAAAACCGCTGGTAAAATGAGGAGATATGGCGTTAGTAGTTTAATCCTTTTTCCCGAGAACATTTTATCCCTCCCCTTGTTCTCTTTTTAGGTAATCACCAGATCCGGCCGAAGAACTACTCCCGGTAAATCTTTACCCTCCTGAATAATCCGGATAATTATCTCTGCAGCCATTCGTCCTTGTTCATAGAGTGGGTTATGAATACCACCCAACCACGGTTCAACAGCTTGAATGAGCGGCAATCGATCTCCGGTTAGCAATAAAATATCCTTTTGGGGGCAAATACCTTTCTCTCTCAGGGCTCTCAATGCCCCAAATGCCGTTGGATCACTGCAGCATATCAAAGCATCAATTTTTTGATTTTGTTTCAAAAGTTCAAGTGTTGCTCGATAACCGCCTTCCACCGTAAAATCGGTGCGATAGACTAATTCGTCACGATAGGGAAGATTTTCCTCATTTAAAGCTCGACGATAACCAACTTCTAAACTCACTTTATTAAGAAACAAAAAATTCTCTGGTTCCCGAGTAAGCCCAATAAAACGGCGTCCTTGGGAGAGAAGATATCGAGTAGCCAGATATCCAGCTGCTTCAGCATCAATTTCAACATAATTATGAGTTTGATGGGGGTAACTATACCCGAGAGAAACAAAACGGTATCCTTTTCTTGAAAATTCACGAACAATCGCTATTGCTTTGGCCATACCATAGAGAATAATGCCATCAACGTTTCCCGTCCTGGTCAATCGTACAACATCAGTTAAAAACCGGTCACCATTTTCTGGAACGGTCAGAATCATGTCATATCCCGCTCTGGTCAAGACATCATGTGCACCCCGCATTTGTTCCTGCATTCCAGGATCAGCAAAAACAAACCGAGAGCCAAAAGGGACGACAAAACCAATGGTATCTGTTTTGCGGCGTTTGAGATTACGAGCGTTAGCATTGGGATGATAGTCAAGACGGTTCATTGCTTCTTTGACCCGTTTAACCGTTTCTTCCCGAACTTTATCGGTATTATTGAGCACTCTGGAAACAGTTTTGATAGATACCTTTGCTTCACGAGCGACGTCGTATAAAGTGGTCATTTTGCAGGTCCCCTCCAGCATCTTTAATAAGTTCTAACTCGTTTTATAATTTCAGATCTTTTATTGAGTTGCTGATACTCTTATTAAAAATAATTATGTCCTACGATGTCATGAATTGGAGCAGCAATCGGTGGATTATAAACTATAAAACGTCTTTAAATAATAGCTTTTATTTTATGGTATATCTTTTTTTAGAGATGTTTAAATAATACTCCATTAATATTTTGTCCATCGTTGTCATTTAGTATACACAATTGACCGAATTTGTCAACCCAATGTATGGAAGAAATAATTTGTAAATCAATTTTTTTATTTCCATCATAAACCAATAAATATGAATTTTTATAATGCCTTCTATGAGAAAGTTCGCTTTGAAAGATACATCATCAGCATGTCGGTAGCTATCGTCCAGAGTCTAACTGGGAAAGAGAATTGAGAAATCTTAGAAGCCGAACCAAAATAGCTTGAATTAAAAGATACCTCTATTCATTTATTTAAATGTCTCAAAAGCCGTGGAGTGGAAAAGATCTGGCTTTGTGTATCTATTTCTTATGCTGGATTGGAAAATATCACTCTAAAAATGTCTATTCAGAACAATTGGGGAGTGCTATCAAAGTATATTTTTTTGAAATATTATGGTCAATATTCACCATCAAGAAAAAAAATTTACAGCCCGACGACTCATGGATAATTCTTCAAACAAATAAAAGAAAAGATGGACCGAAAAAAAAAGCCATATTCTTCTCTTTGTTTTTACCTTATATATTCATAAAGAGGAAGGGAATAGATCCAGTCAATGTTAATATTTCCTTCTTAATTTTTATAATCAAAAATAGATTTTTAAATTATCTTATTAAATTAATTACTACTAATAAATATTATAACAATATAAATATATATGTTTTACGCAATTTAGAATATAATATATCCAAAAAAAAGGACGGTCATATAGACAATAAAAAGCAACCTTTCTTTATTTCCATACAAGCGATCTTATTTGATTCGCTTATTTAAACTCTGTCAAGAAATTAAAAGCGGATCGTATCCAAATGTTCAGGATTTAATGCAAATTCTTGAAGTGAGCCATCGGACTATCGACCGTTATATTCAATGCTTAAGAGACGAATTTGTAGCACCTATCGAATATGATCGCAAAAGAGCAGGATATTGTTTTCGAGAAAAATGGAACTTTCCTTTTCCTGAATTCACCGAGGGAGAGGTTTTGTCGCTTTTCTTGCTGACCAATATTATTCAGCAATTTGAAAACACCCCATTGGAACGATCCCTAAAGACCTTGAGGAAAAAAGTTGAAGATCTCTTTCCAGCACCAATGAAAATAACACCTGAAAGCTTGGAAATGATGCTATCTCCGTTTATTTCTGTGATAAGGCCGAAGGTAGAAATTGGGCAAGTGTTTGAAACTATTTTTGAAGCTATTCAAAGAAAAAAAAGAATCCTCATCACTTATCAGTCTCTTTCCTCAGGAAAAGTAACTACCCGTAAAGTTGAACCTTATCATATATATAATTTTGAAGGTATTTGGTATTTTTGTGGTTTTTGTTTCCTCCGCCAAGAAATAAGAGATTTTGCTCTTGATCGGATTGAAGCTGCTACATTGTTGAAAGAACAATTTGTTATACCTTCTGATTTTAATCCTCATGATTACCTTACTAAAGCTTTCCGAATGTTCCGAGGAGAAACTTTCGATATCGTAATCCGTTTTGACGCTTACCAAGCTAAGTGGATTCGTGAACGAATTTGGCACCCAACTCAAAAAATTAAAAATCTTGATAACGGTGAACTCTTGTTTGAAGTCAAAGCCAACCCAGAAGAAATTAAAAGATGGGTTTTAGGTTATGGAAACCATGCCGAAGTTATTCAACCTCCCTCTCTCCGAGAGGAGATAAAAGATGAAATAAAAAAGATGTATTCCATATATTTTTAGAGTGCCACGTGATGACATTTTAGTATTTTATAATAGCTATCTAAGGAGGTGAAAAAAGATTTGCGTCTTCGGATTCAGTTTCAAGTTAATCGTGTTCCCATTGGTTATCGAAATGCTTTTATGAGTTATTTGAAAGAAACACTGAAGGCAACTCAATCAGGAAAACAGAGATTTTCTCATCTTTTTTATTTTGATGAAAACCATCACAATAAAAGATCGAAATCCTATTGTTTCGCTGTAAGATTTATCCCAGATAAAAACCGTTTATCTAAGGGTAAGGAATGGCTTTACCCCCTTACACCAATTTCCTTGTATTTTTCAACCATTGATTTGGGACTTTTAACCGATATTTACAATGGAGCCATCCAAAAAATAATTTATCCCTTTGATTATCAACAAGGAATGATGGTTCTTCATTACCCAAAAAATATCACCCTTTTAAAGGATAAACCTATCTACGAAAGCCCTATTCATTTTAGAACGCTTTCACCGATTCTTATTGAAAATAGTCAGGGTAAACCTCATATTCCTAATCATGATTTCCAAACCTTTATAAAAGAACTGAATTATCAGACAAACTTAATGCTATCCGATGTACGAGGAAAGGGACTTATTCACGACCTTCAATTCCAACCGATTAATTTAAGAAAAGAAGTAGTTAAACATACCATTAGAGAGAGAAACGAAACTCCAAAACTTTACACCTTTACTTGTTTTAGTGGAAACTTCATGCTTTATGGTGATCCACTTGATCTTGAAGACATTCAAAAATTAGGGCTTGGATTACGTCGAGGGCAAGGTTTTGGGATGTTAGAGGTGGTTAGAGGTGGATGAAATAGTTCTTTATCCAGGAAATTGGCTCTATAACGCTGGAGTTATAGGATTTTTGAAAGT
>JAAYUP010000165.1 GCA_012517635.1 Candidatus Atribacter alterifermentans | reverse complement strand
CCCCCACATGAATTGGTATTCCTCATCGGCTTCGTTCTGAATGATCTCTTCGAACTCCAGAAGGGATTCGTTGGATTTGAGAGTGATATACTTTTTTACTAATAAAGGTGCCCTCTTCATTCTGACTTTCAATAAAACTTTCACCTCATAAGGTGTATCGGTAATAATCTCATATTTCCAGGGCAATAAAACCAATTCTCCATGAAAACCCATCGCTGCCCCTTTGTAATTACTCGGAGTGCTGATATTCGGGATGATTTCCTGCCAGCCACCTTCATACGTATCCATATAGTTTCCCGCATCTAAACTCTTGGTTGGTAAGTTTGGATTCCGGGTGTTTACTTCAAGAGGACTTCGCCACATAAAATCAATATCCATGGGTTTATAAAGCAGCTCAAAAATATCAGTCCCTTTATCGACTAAAATACTAACTCGCAACTTCTCATTTTCAATGATAAGAGTTTTAAAACCATTCCAATATATTTCCTGCATCCGACAACCGTAATTGCGGTTATAGTGATAAAAATTGGTATAGTCTGGTTTCTCCATTTCCTTAAACCCCACTCGTCACAAATTGATAATCTTTTCAAAGCCTGTAAAGCGTTTCACCTTTTCTTGATGGTTGGTTGATTGGATTCGATCAATACTTTCCATATTCAAGACCGGCTTCAGCAAAAGCCTGGATATTCTCATAAGGCGTTCCATCGAAGAAAAAGTCACTGGTACAGAGAATCCAATTCCCTCGCGGTTTTACTTTGTCGAGGAGCCACTTGACTTTTTCTTTTATTTCTTGGGGTGATGCTTGACGGAGGAATTCAACCTGATCGATATTTCCTCGAAGAGCCATATTGGGACGAATAATTTTCAAAGCATCATCAAGATTCACATCTCCAAATGGAGGAGTAGTTACATATCCCCACACATCGATATCCAGGTCGTTATATAAATGCATGATTTTTTGGGCATCTCCACAGTTGTGGTACACCACAAAAGCTCCGGCTTCATGAATCTGCCGACAGAGTCGGTTTTCGTATTCCATGACATATTCCTGGAAAAATCGAGGCCCCACTCCGCTGGTGGCTAAATTGCCACCGATTTCGACCGAATCAGAACCAGCGGCAATGACTTCTCGTAGATGAGCCATATTCCAATCCAGGAAAAACTCCATCATAGCTCGGTAAAACCCTTCGTCTACCACCGGATCCATCATCATGTCTTCTAATTTACGAAATTGATTCAGAGTATTAAAAGCACCGTGAGCAGCGACGTTTACCAGACCTTTATCCTTAACCGTTTTTCGAGCTTTACCGATTAACTCGCAATCGATAAACCGAGCTGGGGGAGCATATTTGGTAAATATTTCAAAATCCTGCCTGTTCTCAATGATATATTTTTCAACAGCCAACACGACCATATAGGTTGAACTCCGATTGAAACGCATAACCTGGGTTAAATTTCCATCAGGGGTCTTGACTAGGGTGGTTCGGAGTTGGGAGTCGGCATCACCCTCCTTAGTTATGGTAACCTCCCAATTGTCCGAGGTTTCAGGAATATATGAGTCCCATAACAGTCCGGGTGAAAAAAGTACATCAAAACCAAAGTAGTCATGATAGGCAACAAATTTTTCTACAACATCAAAATCTTGAGGACTGAGAAAGTGGTCAATATCCGGTTTATATTGAAACATTTCATAAATATTATTTAAAAATATAAACGGTGAAACCGGCACTCGATCAGCTTTTTTTCCTTGAAAGGTAGTGATGAGTCTTTCTCTCGCATTCATTGGTTGATCTCCTCCCTATTCTTTTTTTCAGATTTAAAACAAGTTTTCATGACTAAAAGTTTGGAATTATTATCAGTTCATCTTTTCATTGGTTTGAATTGCCCTTAACTCAATTATGAACTGGATAATGACCTTCCTGATAGGCAGTATCAAATAGGGCAAGAACGTTTTGGGGTGGAACGTCTGCCTGAATATTGTGGCCCCCGGAAATGATATACCCCCCGCCTGGAGCTAAGACTTTGATCTTTTCCCGGACTTCTTTTGTCACTTCTTCGGGAGTGCCATGGGGTATGATAGATTGATTG
>JAAYUP010000164.1 GCA_012517635.1 Candidatus Atribacter alterifermentans | reverse complement strand
ATAATTTCTGCACCTTCTGAAAATGCCAGGTCAACATTTTTTTGTATACTACTTTCAATTTCATTGTCGATGACATATATCTTGCCACCAAAAATTGTGCCACAAGAGGCAATGGCTCTCTTCAATTCCTCATCATTTGAAGGAATCTTATTATCAATTTCCTCACCCGCAAAATGGCGAAAGCGCATTAACTCAATTGGAGAATCGATTCTAAAACCGTTAGGGAAATACGTTGATATTATTTCAGTTATCCTTTTTGCTAATGTTGGTTCAAGTATTGTTTTAAACGAGGTGGCCGATGCTTCAACCATATGTATATTAGGTCTTATTGAAGATTCAATAAGAGAATCCTTTGGTAAATAACTAATTACAACATTACTAAGAGAAATCTGGCAGTGTTGACACAATTTACCTATAATTTTGACGATGATTTGTGGATTATAGTTGGTATATATCCACTTGCCATTTGATAATTTATGGTAAGCTCTAAAATCCGTCTTTCTAGGCATAAAGAATACTTTACTTCCATACAGAGATTTGTTTTCAAGGTCACTAAGGTTGGGGTTGTCCTCTGCTATGAATCGTTCGGTAATTGCTATCAATAAACTCGTCCAGTTTTGCTTTTCAGGTATAACGGCTTGTCCATTTATAAAGCAATTTACTGGGCGTGTTTTTGCGCACAGTTCTGGATGTGCAAAATCCACAAACAACTTCATACTTTCATGCTTCTCTGTAAGAGCTAGTGCAGCTGTATCTTGTGGAATCGATGATTCATTGTTTTCTACTTCATTTATTTCCTTAGGCAGATCCATTTTTATTGCATATGGCTTATCTTCTAGAAATTTTAAATATAACTGACCAGCTGTAAGAAAAACCTTATATGTGGTTCTGTTAAATATTTTTAACCATTTGTTACTTGAGATTTTATTATACAATGATTGAAATACTGAGTGTTGCGAAACACTCCATAAATTAACTTTATATATCTTCTTTCGAAGAATGTATTCCGAAATACTGTCAAAGCTATTTACCAATACATCAAGGTCTAAATTTTGAGAATGTTCTTCTGAAAGCCAATCAAGAAAAGCTTCTCTTAATGAACCCGATGATAATAAAGTATGTCGATTGGCTTGTGTGTTTTCATTATTATGGATTTCATGATCTGCCATCCATCCATGTCTCCTCGTTCAAAAAAATCTAACCGTATGATGGTTCTCAACACCACCTTAGGAACAAATCTTTTTTGGATTATCAAAATTTAATAACATAACATCTCCAGCATCGCACTTAAGTGTCTTCCAAATTTTACTCATTACATTAAGACTCACTGTTTCAACCATGGATATCTTTATATACGAACCTAACTAACTCCAGCTGCCTTTTTTAATCCTTTCTCTTCATTTCATTATCAATTAGAATATTCCATAAATATTATATCTTACAAAAATAAAAAACCGCCTGTTTTTAACTAATATCAGTAACCTTTAATTATTATTACATAACTATTATAATTTTCAATAAATAATTTAAATATGCAAGATAAAACTACTATTTACCATAAACAATATAGTGTTTATGGATACAGTAAATCCGTGGGGTAAGTTCTTAATTCTTCGGTATTTGCTCAACAATCAGCTTTTTTAAAAATACTAAAAAACAAAGTAATTACTCTTTCTCTATCTCAAACGAATTTGGAAATCCCAACCTATTTTTTCTCTCCCTTTTCAACAGTTTTTCTAATTCTCGATAACTTATCATCTAATCAATAAAAATCTCTTTAAAGGTTGATTTTCTTCTTTGGTTTTTATTTTTGAAGATTGTCAGCGTTCATTCCCACTCCTAATTTGTAGCAATCACTCCCCCCTTAAGTTTAGTTAGTTTTAATAGATTTACTATAAGTTACTGCGAGTTTATTTTATCACATTAATATTTATTACACTTTTTAAATAATTGAAATATAAATACTCCACAAATTATAATATCGGCAATGAGGTTTAAAAAATTATTGTGTTTTGGAGTCAGTTTTATTGGGAGGGAAAAAAAATTGGCTAATCTGCTCTGGGAAACTCCCCAAGGAACCAAAAGCCTTTTAGTTACTCCATTTGCTACTGAGGAAGACTTTGAAAAGACAGTTTTTGCTGCTCAGGACATTTTAGAAGATATATTTTTCTTAAAAAGACAAGTTAGGGGAGGAAATAAACAAGGTATACCAGATATAGTTGGAATTGATAATGATGGAAATGTCTGTATCGTAGAAATGAAAAATGTGAAAGTTGATTCTTCTATTATCCCTCAGGTTCTTCAGTATGCATTCTGGGCTGAAACCAATCCTGATTCGATTAAATCTCTCTGGTTTGAATGTGAGAAAAAACCCGATGATCTCCCAATAAGTTGTGATGATTATGAGGTGCGGATAATCGTTATCGCCCCTGATATTTTACGGTCAACTCTTGATATCGTTGACCGGATTACTTACCCTGTTGATCTTATTGAAGTAAAAAGATGGATGGATGGTGATAATGAGCTTTTGCTAGTAAACAAACTCGAACAGGAGAAGAAAAATAAGATCCGGCCAGTTAAAGGAATTGGTACCTATGATGAGGAATTTTATCGGAAAGAATACAACAAAAATAGCGCTGAGGAGTTTCTCCGCTATACTAAGGAAGTTGAAAAGATTGTAAAAGAAAAGGGCTGGAATTTAGAGAAGAAATACAACAAACATTACTCCAGTTTCAAGGCTGGCTTCTTTAATGTTTTTGGGATTCGCTGGATGGGATCGAAAACCATCGCTTTTTTTGTCATGATTAGCCAAGATGATGCTGAAAAACTCCAACCACCCTTTACTAAGTATGATAGCTCATGGAAAGAAGCCCAGTACTACATTGATCCTACCAAAACAAAAACTAAAGATTTCATTCCAATTTTTGAATATGCTTACCAAAAAATGAGCGGGAGATAAAATAATTGTAGGGATTCTT
>JAAYUP010000163.1 GCA_012517635.1 Candidatus Atribacter alterifermentans | reverse complement strand
TTTAATTTCTCGATAAGTTCGTTAGTAGATAAAATATTTTGTTTGCTTTCTACGTCCAGATTTAAATTCGAAACCACAAAATGGGCAAGTCGTGAAGGTTGCTTGATATTCATCGCTGCTACAAAAATTTCTTTTGGTAAATAAGGGGCAAGTTCGACAACTTTCTGAAAAAGAGTTAATATGTTACGAATTAAAGCTTCAGTTTCATCGGTTTTAATTTCTTCTTCTTTAATTAGTTCTATTTTTGCAAGAGGATATGGATCCCATTGAATCCACTCGATAACACGAAATTTATTTAATCCAAAAACCAGTATTTGTATGGCATCTTCAGGGAGCTTTAACAAACGAGATATTCGTCCTACAACACCAATTTCGTAAAAATCTTGGGCTGAGACACTGGTATCTCCGTCTTCTTTTTTGGTACGAAGTGTTACAACTCCAATCATTTTATTTCCTAAAACCGCATCATTAACCAATTTAACCCACTTTTCTCCTTGGACGACCCATGGCATAACCAGCTCAGGAAATAAGACATTTTCATTTAAAGGAAGGATGGCAATTTTATCTGGAATATCAAAACCTTTTTTTTCCTGATCAATGGATTCGGAAATCACAATTTGGTCTGTCGCAATATTTGGAGGCTCTTCCGAAAATGCAAACCAGTTATCAAGATACTCTTCCATATCTGATCCTTTCCCTACAATTCATATTTTTATCAAGAAATGGGTCAAAATACTTATATTTTAATCCGAATGTTTGAGAATGTTCTCTTCCAAAACACTTGATTTTTGTTCCTGAGGATAATCGTTTACTCAAGATTAATTCTCCGTTCAGTAATAACTTTTTTCTTTTTGCATTCAACTATCAGGAAACCTTCTCGATAACGAGCATTAATATTCTCGCCATCAACATCTTCGGGAAGTTCAATCTCCCGCTGAAAAAGTCCAAAGGGAATTTCCAATTGATGATAATCCCGTTTGGGAGGTGAAGGAACTTCCTTTCTAACACCCTTCAATATTAATTTTCGTGCTTGAATGGTCAAGTCGACCTCATTAACCGATACTCCAGCGATATCGACTACGACTATAAAATGATCATCGGTTTCAAAAACATCACATAAAGGCTCCCAAGCTTTTTCTGAAAGTCCTAAAAAATAAGGCTTCTTTCCAGTAACGTGCTCCATAAAGCGTTGCATCTCTTTCTGCATCGTATCAAACTCTTCCCACCAATTCCCTTGAAATGACATCCTATTATCCACCTACCCTGCTTTTCGGTGTAATTAAATTATTTGTAAAATATTCCACTCTGACGCCACCGGCGGTCATCCTGAGGCTTCGCTTTTTGAAGCCGTGAGGATCTCATCTTTTTATATTTATTTCTTTCAAAATATTCTTAAGGATGAGATTCTCATGTCGTCCTGTAGAAAGCATCAGACTCCTCAAGAAGACAGATTTGATTAATAAGATTGCCTCGTTGTCCAACCAAAGAAAGGTTACATTCCTCATAATAAGTTTTTGATTTGTAATTTTTCATCCTTATTTATCAACAAAAAATGATACAAATGTATGACATGGTGAAATTTTATCAAAATCACCAACTCATTCACCATGCACTGTTTTCAAAAAACTAGCAATAAACGTTGGATAGCAAAGAAAGCATTCTCATCTGAAGATTGTACTTCAATTCGTATTCGATTTTCTCCTGGAATTAAAAATTGATCGAGGTGGAAAGACTGGAATTCAAAAGGATTTATCTGACCACCAACGAAACTACCAGTGAAAACTTTCTCACTATTGAGAAGAATACGAATAATCGCATTCCCATTTGATTTTCCCCAAATAAAACAGGCAGCATTGTTCCATCCTTCAGGAGTTTGAAATTTTAAATTTAAATATTCACCCGATCGTATGGCAAGCACTGAGGTTGGATTTTGAGTGAATCCTGAGATATTTTCTCCACGATAAATACTTTCTTCGAAGTTCGTTTCAGGTTTCCCATTTGAAAAATCAATAAAATATGTCCCCCGGCCTACAACTATCTCGATACTTTCAACTGATCCTATCGAGCTCTCTTGAGATCCAGCATAATACCTATCTCCTCTAAAAATAACTTGCAGTTCTACGGGTGTTTTTACTATTGAAGCAGGTGCGATCCAAAGATTCGTTGCGGTTCCTTCGGACTCTGTTGTTGTCATTCTCTTCTCCCATTGACCAACACTCGAGGACCATATTAAGGCTTGTCCAGGTAATGGGTTACCATCACTATCAGTTAAATGAGCTTTGAAATCTATTTTCTCTCCACTGATGACTAAAAAATCTTTCGGAGACAGAACTAAGAGAGTTGGTTTTTTCTCTGGCTGAACAGTAATCGTCACCGTGCCATCCATCGGGCTATAGGCAGTATCACCCTCATAAGCAGCTTGTATTTGGATTTGGGTTTCTTCTGAAACGAATGGGGCCATAAACCACACATCGGTTTCCCCGGCAGTATTGGTATAGGTCTGGTATGAATCCAAGCTTCCCTGGCTTACATACCATTGAACTCTCCGGTTTACCAATGGGTTATTATTTTTATCAGTTATGACAACCCGAATCCTTATGTTCCTTCCACTTAAAATGGTTTCAGGTACAGGATGAAAGCGGATGACCACTGATTCTTCTTTTCTCTTTTCAACAACCTGAATGATGCTTCGATTGAGATAAACATTTTCACCAATAATCTCCCTCAATCGGGATGGATTGTTCATTGCCTGCACCAAGATCCGATCAGGAATAACTCGGGGAGAAAGAAGAATGAGAAACCGCTCCATTCCCTCTGGTTCGGTAACAATACCTTGAATACTTTTTTTTGTCCCCGGTGAAACCGGCTCATTATTTTTTAAAATCCGAACTCTTTCATTTTCAGTATAATCGAATATGCTCACATAGCCACTTTTCAATGCTTCATAAACTAAGGAAATCGGATCGCCAATAAAATAGGTCGCATAGTTACCTTTATCAGGAAGAACGGTTACAAATGGTGAAACTGGTAATGAGTCAAGATAGGTTTGCTCATTTAAACTGACTTGAAATTCATATATTTGAGCCAATGCTGATTGAATATTGAAAACCAAAAAAAACAAAACCATCAGTAAAAAAGAAATTTTTTTCATCGCTAAGCCTCCATTGATGGTTTTTCTATTGTCTCACCACTGAGAACAATGAACGATGGGAAATCACTCTCATCCACATCAGCACCAATAATGCAATTTTTGCCTATTTCACATCCTGATGGTAGTCGGGAATTTTTTCCGATGATAGTGATACCGCTCCATAAAACATCAGGATACTTTTTATTGATATTGAAAATTGTCCCCCCTCCAATTCGAGACCCTTCTCCAACTTTAACCCCTTTATCTAATATGACTCTCTCCAAATGTGAGTTTCTTCCAATATAACAATCATTCATTAAAATTGATCCTTCAATTCTTACACCTTCACTTACATAGACTCCATTAAAAATAACTGATTGACTTACTTTTCCGTTAATAATTGCTCCTTCCCCAATAATACAATTTTCAACTTGAGCATCGCGCCCAAATTTTACCGGGGGTCGATCGGCAACTGGAGTATAAATCGGCCAATTTATTTCCTTAAATTTCAAAGGGCTCTCTTCTCCCAATAGCTCCATATTGGCTTCCCAATAAGAATCAATGGTACCAACATCTTTCCAATATCCAGTGAAGGGAAAGGTAAAAACTCGTTTATTTTGAATCATCCGAGGAATGATATCTCTTCCAAAATCAAAAGATGTCCCTTCCCGTAATGCCTCTTTTTCCACTTCTTCTTCTAAGACCTGTCGGTTAAAAACATAAATTCCCATGTTTACTAAATTACTTTGAGGTTTTTCGGGTTTTTCTTCAAAACGGATAACTTCGCCTTCAGAACCAATTGTAACAATGCCAAATCGATGGGCTTCCTCAATCGGAACTTGGATGGCTGCTAAAGTCAAATCAGCCCTTTTTTTCTTATGAAACTCAATCATATGTCGATAATTCATAGTATAAATATGATCCCCAGAAAGAATGAGGACTAATTCGGGATCTCGATTTCGAATAAAACGAAGACTTTGATATATCGCATCAGCTGTTCCTCGATACCAGTCAGTATCAGCGTCACTGATAAAAGGTTGTAATAAAAAAACCCCCCCATTGAGTCGATCAAGGTCCCAGTCTTTCCCAATTCGGATGTGTTCATGAAGTGATCGAGGATTGTATTGGGTTAATACCCCAACGCAATAAATACCCGAATTCACACAATTGCTCAAACAAAAGTCGATGATACGGTATTTCCCACCAAAAGGAACTGCTGGTTTCGCTCTTTTTGCTGAAAGAATATTTAAACGACGTCCTTCTCCACCAGCTAATATCATCGCAATCACTTCATTCTTAAACACTCCAATCCCTCCCCAGGATACTTTTCTCCAATTGCATCACAAATGGTTCTCAACAAAAATATAAACTGTTTTCGAAAATCCTCTTTTTGTAATGAGGGATTATCTGAACCCAACCACCAAAACCAATCACTCCCTTCTGCTTGATACAAAATATTTAATATTTCTTGCTTTCGTTCCCCATTTAACTCTTTTTCCTTTTCATCAAGTCGTTTTCTGACCAAGAAGAGCTGATCCCAAGCCCAATTTTTTTCCTCATGACCAATCCAAGTATTGAACGATCCATAAATCCAGGAACCAGGTTTCAGCCCATTGAGGATAGACTTTTGTCTCGCTTGAGTCAGATATTCTGAAGGTGTTGTTGAAATTATCCTGGAATGTTGCGATAAGGCCTCATATAAACCACTGAGAAAATCAAAACCATTATTATTATAATATTCCCAGGCATTTTCTCCATCAAGAATGATTGTTATGATTGGATCGCTGTCTTTAGGGAGCCGGTTCATAATTCTTTCTAAATTGGAGATCAAATCTTTTACCGCTTCATTCGAAGTAAAATGTTGATAAGCAAAACCAATTAGATCAGAAAGATGGCGGTCGCGGAAAAAAATTACGATATTCTTTTTTTCCTGAGAAAAAAACCAAGGTTGATAGAGTTTTTCACCATGATTTAAAAGACCGTTTTGGTCTCTCACAATTGGTAATCCTAAAGTATGAAAGAGGACTTCTTCACCAGTCGCTGTCCAGGAAAAACCATGATTTGCAAAACATAACACCGTCGCTGAGCTTACCGAGCCCTCGGAAGGCCAAATTCCTCGTATTTCGGTTTCCCATATTCTTTCAGCAACTTCTTTAGCTTTTTGAATTTGTACCTGGGCATCCTGGTAATATTGAAAACGATATTTAGGGAGTTGAATCCCCGGAGATGATTCACTGGCAATCCAATTATCGATCAAGAGTGGAATAATCGGATGGTATAGAGGCGAGGTTGAAGTTTCAATTTGCCCTTTATCCAACAATTTTTTATACATCGGAATAATTTCAGCAATAACTTGCTGAGTAACCCGTTGAATAATGGTTTTATCCTCTTCTGTATAACCTTTCCCCCGTTTAATAAGCGCGTTCAAATCAGGATTATCTTTAATTGTAATTGGATCAAACCAGAGAAGCTGATAGAGAACCTGGAAATCAAGCCAATCCTGGTCGGACAAATCTGAAAAGTTATGTTTGGCTTTTTCTCTTAAATTTTCATAGAATGGGAAATGACGAGTTTGTATCTTTGAAGGGGCTAAGGAGAATTGAGTTAAAATGTATTCTTTTTCTTCTAGACTGAGTCCTTTGGCTGTTTTCTTAAAATGTTTCCAAACCAAGTCGGTCTTCCCCTGCACATAGAGATCCAATTGTTTTAAAAGTGAGGGAGTGAAGTTAAAAGTCATGTGGACCTGGGGAAACTTCTCGGCTAATTTCGCCATATAAAGATAATCTTTGGTAGCATGGGTTCTGACCCAAGGAAGGGTAAAAATACCTTTTGAAAAATCGTAGTAATAGGGTTGATGCATATGCCAGATGATGTTTAAATATATCTTTTCAGCCATCAATTCACCTCAAGCTAATGATTGAATTTTTATATCAATTATCCTTCCTTTATCGATTTCCATGCGAGCATAGGAAAGATAGGGTGCAAAAAAGGGATCGGTTGGACTTCCCGGGTTCAAATACCATACCCCATTCTCGTTCGATAATTCCGGTTGATGAGAATGACCAAAAATGACCACTTGTAAATCATATCCCTTAAAAAGGGAACGAACATAAGGCTTAACGTGATTGGGAGCACCTTGGCCATGAGTTAATCCTATTTTAACCCCTTCAACCTCAATCAAATCATAATCAGGAAGAACAGATAGTAATTCAATCGGATCCATATTTCCCCGTACTGCTCGAATTGGTGCATATTGAGCTATTTTTTCAAGAACCAAGGGCAGAACCACATCTCCAGCATGAAGTACTAAATTCGTTTGCTTTATCTCTTCCCACAATCGCTGTGGAATATCTTTTGCTCTTTTTGGAATATGAGTATCAGAAAGGACGGTTATTCTTGTCACTCTTACACCTTACTCCCAAATAAAAGTATTTTAGACATTCAATTCATTTAAAGATTTTTCGAAAGAAATTAAATTTAAAATTAAGAATTTAAATCCAGTCTGTTAAAAATGATCAAGAATGCATTTATTAAAATTGTATTCATTACTCTTGTAATGTTCTTTCTGCCGATTGAACCGTATTCACCATTAACATGGCAATTGTCATCGGTCCAACTCCGCCTGGAACTGGTGTAATGAAAGAAGCATGATCCACAACGTTTTCAAAGTCAACATCTCCAACCAACTGGTCATCGACTTTATTAATTCCTACATCAATGACTACCGCTCCCTCTCTGACCAATTCCCCAGTGATCATTTTTGGAGAACCAGCCGCCGCTATCAAAATATCAGCCATTCGAGTATGTTGGGCAAGATTTTCAGTTGCCGTGTGACAAATGGTAACAGTAGCGTTGGCGGCTTTGGCTTTTTGGACGAGCATCATTGCTAATGGTTTTCCAACTATATTACTCCTTCCAACGATAACTACATTTTTTCTTGAAACATTAATTTGATACCGGGACAATAACTCCTGAACACCCCATGGGGTACAAGGCAAAAAAATTGGATCACCAATCATAAGTCGCCCTAAATTATAAGGATGAAAACCATCAACATCTTTCAATGGATTCATATGATAGAGTATCTTTTTTTCATCCAGGTGTTTGGGAAGTGGCAATTGGACAAGAATACCATGAATGGCTGGATCATCATTTAACTTGTTAATGAGCCGAATGAGTTCGGTTTGACTCGTTGTGGAAGGTAATTGATGTTTCAGGGAGTAAATTCCTAATTTTTCACACGCTTTTTCTTTATTTCGGACATATACTTGACTAGCGGGATTATCCCCAACTAAAATGACTGCTAAACCTGGTTTCAAGCCTTGTTCAATTAAATTTTGAACCCGTGGTTTTAATTCTTCCCGAATTTCTTGAGAAATCTTTTTCCCATCAATTATTGTTGCTTTCATCGCTCCCTACCCCTTATTTTTAGAAATGAATTCAAAAAAGATTGAAATGTTGTTGGAGAAGTATTGATTATAAACTCCTTAGGGAAATTGATACTTTCCAACAAATCCAAGGACAATTGATACTCACCAACTTCATCACAATAATGGGCATCGCTGGTTACTATAATATAACCACCCTGTTTCTTGACTTCTTGAGCAATCATTTTACAGTTTTCGAAACTCCCTTTACGGCTAACTCGAAAGGAACTGTTATTAATTTCAATCACTTTGTTATACTCAATCGCTTTCTTCACTACCATTGGATAATCAACTGGATAACGAGGATTCCCTAAATGGGCAATAATATTGATGTAAGGGTTTTCTAAGGCTCGAATGAGAATTGAGGTATAGTCAGAACGTATTTCTCCTCGATAGACTTGAGGATGAAAAGATACGATGCCGTAATCAATTTTCTTTAACCTCTGATCGTCTAAATCTAAAGTTGAATTTTCATCTAAAATATCGATTTCAGCGCCAAAAAACACTTCGATATTGTCAATTTTTTTGGGAAAATGACCTCGAGCTTCGAAATAAATTGGCGCAGGGCCTCCTGGCATACTCGGACCATGCTCAGCCAAACCAATAAATTGTAAGTTTTTTTGTTTTGCTACCATTGCTATTTCTCGAACGGTACTAAAAGCATGACCACTTGCTATAGAATGAATATGTAAATCACCAATAATTTGGTACATAGAATAATTTCTCCTAAAAAGTCCAAAAATATTTTATTCACCTAGTCTACAGCAATCAATGATAAAACTCTATGAACTATCTTGTAAACACCGTGAACGGTTAACCGTAAACCGCTCCTCTCGTTTCGAGTCCCAACTTAAAAATCAATCTCGATGCACTTATTATCACTTTGAGCACATTAATGCTTTTTTATAAATTTCCTAATAAGCCGATCGAATTCGGCGAAGGGTGGGTCATTCAAAACATCATATCCTCTCAGCCAAGAGCTATAACAGGTAAAATAATAAAAATACGCTACTAATAAACCTAATGTATATAAATCATTTTTGGGATATTGTAAATGAATAAATGATGATTCATTTTTTTTAATTTGATACTGCAAAGCCTCAATAGTTGCTGAATCATAGTCGGAAAAGGATTGTTTATTTAAAAATTGCAGTTCTTTTCCCAAATAAGAATCCTCTTTAATTTTTTGGGGTAAATTGATAGGTACTTGCAGTCGCTGATTTGGTGTGCTTTGGTTTAGAATAAAAAATACATCTCGATCATTACAGGACAAAATTTGTTCTAAATAATTACTCTTGAGTGACTCAAAAGTAAATATTTTGATTTTAAAGCACCGATTCTCACCATTTAAACTTTCTTCTAACAACGGCTCAAGAGCTTTTAAAAGAGCATAAACCAGATAGGAGTTAACAATAAAATAGAGCCTCTGGATTCCTTTCATTTGAATTTGATAGACGATTTGCGCTGTGGACATTGCTTCATCTCTATAAGATGAAAAACCCTCTTCGCACCCTTCGACTATATCTCGAATCGGTAGCCCCATTGAATAAAGTGGAAGATATAAGAGCTCAGAATGATGCCAAAAACGACAGTTTGCGGTTTCAACTGGATAAAAAGGAAAAAAAAGAAGGCGGGAAAACTCTGACATTATTCCAATTTCCGGCCCAACGAAGATCTTTTTTCCCTCGTTTACCATCATAACCAATTTTATTAGATCAAGCTCATCTAAAGTTCGCCCCAAAATAACAAAGACCATATCGAATAGATTATTGGAACGGCTTAATGTATACAGATATTCTGGGTGAGAGGATGAACAAAAATAATAGTTTTGATGGCTTTGAATCGCTTCTGACTCGGTATATAAACATTCTAAGAATCGGATAATATCATCTTTACCGATCCAAACAATTTGTTGGTTTGATTGTAAGAAATTACGATTGAAACTGTTAATCCGATCGAAATTAATCGCCCAGTTCACAAAAGGAGGAACAGGAAAACCATCAAAAAAACCGTTTGGTTTGAGGTTCCAATCAAAATGAATGTCATTGATTTTCGTAAAACCTTTATAAATAATTTTTGATTTTATTTTTCTTTTTTGGTTTTTTCCCATAGTCCATATTTTATACTGTCTTCCAAGGCCTCCCAGCTCGCTTCTATGACATCAGTAGAAACTCCAACTGTACCCCAAGTATGACTCCCATCGGTTGTTTGTATTAAAACCCGAATTTTGGCAGCAGTTCCATCTTTTTCATTTAAGACCCGAACCTTGTAATCGCTTAATCGAATTTTTTTTATTTGAGGATATAAGTTTTCAAGTGCTTTCCGTAGAGCATTATCCAAGGCATGAACCGGACCATCACCTTCTGCAGCAGTATGAACAAGTTGATTTTCAACGTTCAGTTTAATAGTTGCCTCAGTAATAACTCCCTCATCTCCTCTCTTCTCGACAATGACCCGAAATCCTTGTAAGGTAAAAAAATCCATGGTTTCACCTAAAGTTTCGCGGAGCATCATCTCAAAAGAAGCATCGGCTCCTTCATACTGATATCCATAAGACTCAGATTCTTTGATCTTTTCTATTAAGGCCGTTACGCGAGAATCATCAGGTTGTAAATCGACTCCGACTTCATGAGCTCGATAAAGGATATTGCTTTTTCCAGCTTGTTCCGAAACTAAAATTCGTCTTTGATTCCCCACCACATCGGGAAGGATGTGTTCGTAGGTTAAAGGGTCCCTCATGATTGCGCTCGCATGAATGCCTCCTTTGTGAGTAAAAGCACTCTTCCCAACAAACGGTTGGTAACGATTGGGTCGCATATTTGCAGTTTCATCAATAAAGAGTGAAACATCAACCAACTTTTTTAATTGCTCTTCAGACAAACAAGAAATTCCCATTTTTAAAACCAAATTGGGAATAATACTACACAGATTGGCATTCCCACAACGTTCACCATATCCATTAAAAGTTCCCTGAATATGGTTCGCTCCACATCTGACTGCAACCAAGCTGTTGGCTACGGCTACTCCACCGTCATTATGAGCATGCATGCCAATTTCAAAAGATTTCGGAAGGAGAGCCACCACCCGTGGAAAAATTGTTTCAATTTCATGGGGCAATGTTCCGCCATTGGTATCACAAAGAATAATGGCTTCTGCTCCGGCATTATAGGCTACCTCTATGGTTTTTAAAGCATAATCCTCATCCTGCTTGAATCCATCAAAAAAATGTTCGGCATCAAAAAAGATGGTTTTTCCCGCTGATTTTAAGAAGCTAATAGAATCATCGATCATCTTCAGATTTTCATCTAACGTCGTCCGCAAAGCTCGCTTGACATGGAGTGTCCATGACTTTCCAAATATGGTTATAACCGGTGAACC
>JAAYUP010000014.1 GCA_012517635.1 Candidatus Atribacter alterifermentans | reverse complement strand
TGGATTTGTTGAACCAGGAGAAACATTAGAACAAGCAGTAATGAGAGAGATTCACGAAGAAGTCGGGATCAAAGTTCATCATATTCATTATTTTGGAAGCCAACACTGGCCTTTTCCTCAATCTCTAATGATCGCTTTCACGGCTGAGTATCTAAACGGTAAAATTACTATTGATCATCGAGAAATCGAAGACGCCAATTGGTTCACAATTGAAAATCTTCCACCGATACCGAGCAAAATGAGTATTTCCCGAAGGTTGATCGATTGGTTTATTGAAAAACATTCTAAGGTTAAATAGTTTTGACCCCCATGTCACAACGTAACATTTTTTTATATACTCAAACAAATATTTCTTTAACTTTTTTGGTAACCGCCTTTCCAAATTTTAAATTTTCTTCTTCTTCCCAATGGAGGCCATCCAAATCACTGGATTTAACAATTTCCCCTGCGTTTAAAAAAAGGTATTGGTGATCTTTCGCAAACATTTCATAGTAACGGCCTAACTTTTTTGATTTTTCGTATCCATCTTCCATCATTTCCTCCCAATCAGTCAATTTGCCTAATGGGGGAGGAGAAATCAATAAGGCTTTTGGGGACTGAGAATGACGACCAGCTCGGCTTTTTTGGACGATTTGCACTAATGAATCTGCAGCAGCGGCAATTTCAAAAGCCGACTTGTTAAATCTTTGTTTCAGATCATTTGTCCCCAACATGATAATAACCAGATCCAAAGGCATATGTGACTCCAAACAGGGAATGAGGTATTTTTTACCGTTCTTTTCTCCTTCTATTGGATCATCCCATATGGTGGTTCTTCCATTTAGCCCTTCCTCGATGATATGATATCCTTCACCTAGTTCTTTTTGTAAAATTCCAGTCCATCTTTTTTCAAAAGGATATCTTCCCCGATCAATCGGATTCCAACCCCAGGTTAAAGAATCACCAAAACAAAGTATTTCTTTTTTTTCGTTATTTTTCATTGAATTACCCCTTTCCTGAAATTTTTACTAATAAATTAATAAAATCCCCGTGATTTTAAAAATACTGTGAATTGTGAACGGTAAACAGTAAACCGTGAACTGCCCTTCCCATTCTCATCTTCTATCCTGAGAACCCACGGGCATGATAAATCAAGCCCCTACAAAATATTTAAAATGTAGGGGCTTGATTTATTGCGCCCGATTCATGGAGTGACCTGCCATGGCATGTCGAATTCTTGGATTTTCATCTATCCTGAAAATACCGTGAACCGTGAAGTGTGAACCGTGAACCGCTACTCCCGTTATCACCTTCTTAAATTTTTTCCTAACCCCTGGAGGGAGATGTGTAGGTGAGGGGGAAGGTATTTTCATCCTCATCTGGTGCTGCGAAAGCAGCATGAGGGTCTATCCTGTAAACTACAACAGGATAGCAGCCTACGGCGTAAGATGAAAAAAATTGTAAAAGACAAAAACTGAGAGGATAGACCACTTAAGTTTTCATCCTCATCTGGTGCTGCGAAAGCAGCATGAGGGTCTA
>JAAYUP010000162.1 GCA_012517635.1 Candidatus Atribacter alterifermentans | reverse complement strand
TTTCTCGGAAGCACCAGACCGATTGGTTGAGGCACTTCGTTATGGAGTTATCGGAGGCGGGAAAAAAATCAGAGCATCACTTTGTTTGGCAACCGGCGAGGCTTTTGGTGTTAAACGAGAAGACCTTCTTTCCCTGGCTGGGGGAATTGAAATGATTCATTCTTTTTCTTTGGTTCATGATGATTTACCAGAAATGGATAATGATGATTATCGTCGTGGAAAATATAGTTTACATAAGGCTTTTGGTAGAGCCATGGGAATTCTTGCCGGTGATGCTTTATTGGTTGAAGGATTTCGTTTTTTTCTTTCCGACAGCAGTTTTTATCGATTAGTCGGTAAAACAAAATTGCTTAAAATTCTCAATATTTTATTAGATGCTCTCAGTGTAGAAGGAATGGTTGGTGGCCAAGCGCTCGATATCGATTTGGAAGGAACTGAAGTGAATGAAGAGCAAGTAATGAATATTTATCGAATGAAGACGGCTCGATTTATTCAAGCATCGATTCTTTGTGGAGCTGTTGCTGGAGGAGCGAAGAAAAGAGAACTTCATGATTTAGAGCGGTTTGGGTTATTAGCGGGAGAATGTTTTCAAATTAAAGATGACCTTTTAGATGTTATCCAACCGAGCGAGGTATTGGGTAAAACAGCCGGGAAAGATCTCCAGCAGGACAAAGCGACTCTGGTGAAAATTTATGGAATTCAAGGGACTCAAGAAATCATGGAAAACTTATTCCAAGAAGCTGAAACAATTCTAAACCATGCCAATCGTTCCTTTTCTTTATTAAGAGAATTGGCCTATTTTATTATAACCCGACACCATTGATACCCATTCAAATGAACATTTCATAGCCAATAAATATGATGGAAGAAAAAAGACAAAAAATCAGAATTGATGAATTATTGGTTAAGAGAGGATTCGTTGAAAGCCGAGAAAAAGCTCAGCGGATGATTTTGGCTGGAAATGTTAAAGTTGAAAAGACATCAGGGATTTTAAAACCATCAACGAAAGTACATGATGATACTCAAATCGTTCTTGAAAAGTTGCCTCAATATGTAAGTAGAGGCGGTGAAAAGTTAGCCAAAGCCCTCTCTTTCTTTCACATCAACCCGATTGGTTTGGTGTTTTTAGATATTGGTGCTTCCACTGGAGGATTTACTGATTGTTTGCTTCAAAATCATGCCAAAAAAGTGTTCGCCCTTGATGTTGGATATGGACTCCTTCACGAGAAACTTCGCATGAATCCCAAAGTCTTTCCTTTAGAAAGAAGGAATATTCGCTATTTTTCCCCAAAAGACCTTCCTGAGCCTATCCAGGGTATCACTGTTGACGTGTCCTTTATTTCTCTTCGTCTCATTTTTCCGGTAATTGATTCACTTCTACCCGAAAATGGGATAGGTATTGCTTTGATAAAACCCCAGTTTGAAGCAGGGAGAGATAAGGTGGAAAGTGGTGGTCTGGTGAGAAAAAAGGCAACCCATATTCAAGTTCTTAAGGATGTGTTGGAATCGGCTCGAGATAATCATCTCCAGCTTCAAGGTCTCACTTTCTCTCCGATTCAAGGAGGAGAAGGGAATATTGAATATTTGGCTTATTGGAGGAAATGGACTCATTTTTTTGATAAAACCGAATTTGGGGATATAATAAGAAAAGAAGTCCAGGAAGCGCATCGTTTTTTTCTTATTAAAATGAATGAACAGAAAAATAATTGTGAAAAGTGAGAAAGAATGAATAAAAGCTCGATTCAGCTGATCCATATTTTTTTCAGAAAAGTGAATAATATGATTTCTCAAAAAGCACAAGAACTGAGTGATTTTTTTAATCAACATCAGGTATCATGTACCATAATCAACACTAATGAAATTTCAAGCGAGAAACCCGATATGGTCTTTGTGTTAGGCGGGGATGGAACTTTTTTATCCGCAAGTCATAGGTATGCAATTGAAGGCATTCCAATATTAGGCATTGATATGGGAGGATTGGGTTTTTTAACCGAGGTGAGCGTAGAAGCCTTATTCAATGCAGCTTTAGCGGTTTTAAAAGGGAATTATATCATTGAAAACCGAATGATGGTAGATTGCTTTATTCACCATACCAAAAAGGGAGTGGAGCAGGATATAGCTTTAAATGATGTGGTAATATACCGAGGACCCTTTGCTCAGATGATTCGACTCAGTACCTTTATCGATGACGAGTATCTCGCTACCTTTCCGGCCGATGGATTGATCATTGGTACTCCCACTGGTTCAACCGCCTATTCCCTATCAGCTGGTGGACCAGTTATTCATCCAACGTTAGATCTTTTTATCATCACTCCAATCTGTGCCCATACCCTTTACGCTCGATCAATCATCGTTCAACCAACCTCCTCGATACGACTGATATTAGAATCAACCAAGGAAGGAACCATGGTTACATTGGATGGTCAGAGGGGTTTTGCCTTAGATAAAGGGGATTATATTGAAGTGAGAAAATCACAAATCACCAATCGCATGGTTAAACTCATTCCTGATAAGCCCTTTTATTCGCTGTTGAGAGACAAACTCTCTTGGGGGATGGATATAAGAAAACGGATTGATTAAAAATGCTTCGAGAACTAGTCATTAAAGACTTCGTCATTGTTGATTCTCAACACCTTGAATTGAGCGGAGGATTGGTTGTGATTACCGGTGAAACAGGAACCGGTAAATCTTTAATTATTGACGCGATCAGCCTTCTTAAAGGAGGGCGAGCGGTTGAAGGTATGATTCGTCGCGATCGAAAATCTGCCCTCATCGAAGGACTTTTTGACCTATCCTTTAGTCAAGATTTAGTTCACTGGCTTGAAAAAAACGAATTAACTGGCGAAGTTCCAGGAGAAGTGGTATTATCACGAGAAATTCTCCGAGATGGAAGGAATCGAGCTCGAATTAATGGAAGATCGGTTCCAGTTGGAATGTTAAAAGAAGCGGCTTCAATGTTGGTTGATATCTACGGTCAAAGAGAACATGAGCGATTTTTAGCTCCCGAAAATCAGCTGAAAATCTTAGATGATTTTTTGGATGAGTTTGGAAGGAAAGAAAGAGACTTATACCAGCAAAAATATAGAGAATGGTTTCAAACCCAAAATGAATTGAAACAGTTAATGGCTGGTGACCTTTCCCAATGGAATGAGTTCAAATTTACTTTTCGAGAATTTGAAGAGACTGGTTTCACTTCTGAAAAGATGATGGAAATTGAAGAAGAGTTTCGTTTATTAGCAAATATTCAAACCTATTGTTCAATATTAGATACCTTCTTTGTTTTGATGGAAGGAAATGAAAATAGCGAAGGAGTATCAACTCTTCTTTCCCGTTTAACCTGTGAAATGGAAAAAATCCCTGCTGAAGGGAAATTTACGGCTTTAAATGATATTGTTGAGAAACTTCGAAACATTGAAACTGAATTACAAGAAATAGTTTCACAAGTAGCGGCATTGAGAAGTCATTTAGATTATTCGACAGTTAAAATTGAAAATTTAGAGAAATCAGTGGCTGAAATAGAGCGCCTAAAAAGAAAATATCGTTGCCGAACAACCGGTGAATTGATTGACTATTGGAAAAGTGTTGAAGAGAAACTGTTGGAAATTGAACGTCAAAATGAGAGAAAAAAGCAATTGGAGGAGCAATTCGATCAATATCAACAGGAATTGCTTATTAGTGGTGAAAAGTTGAGTCAGTATCGACAAAAAGCAGCCAAAATCTTGAAAAACCGATTAGAAGCAGAATTAAAGCAATTGGCATTTTCCCAAGTACAATTCGAAGTGAATTTTGACACCATTCCGGGTGAACAACAAAAAGTCTCTTCAACAGGTTTAGATAGTATCAGTTTTATGGCTTCATTAAATCCTGGACAACCCTTAGGACCGGTAATGGAAATTGCTTCGGGGGGAGAATTGTCACGTTTAGTATTAGGAATAAAATCTATAACTTTAGAAATGAAAAATCTTCCGGTTATGATCTTTGATGAAATAGACCAAGGAGTAGGAGGGAAAACCGCTTTTTGGATTGGTGAAAAGTTAAAGATGATTGCATCCGGTCGTCAGATCCTTTGTGTTACCCATCTTCCTCAAATTGCCTGTTTTGCCGATCAGCACTTGAGGGTTGATAAGTATACCGATGGTCAAGATACTTGGGCTGAAATAAGCGACCTTCAGGAGCGAGAAAAGCAGTTGCAAGAATTAGCCCGGATGATGGGAGGAGAAAAATCGACAGTTTCGGCTCTCCAATTTGCTGAAACCTTAATGGAAAGGGCTGGAAAGTAAGACTCAGTACAATAAACTGAGAAAATCTGCTGATTGACAGGAGAGTAGATGGAATTGAATAAAGTTTTGATTAATCAGGAATTTTGTAAAGGGTGTGGATATTGTGTTCAGGTCTGCCCTAAAAAAGTGCTGGTTTTATCGGAAAATTTCAATTCACACGGGTATTACCCGGTGATGGTTCATGAGATTAATCATTGCATTGGATGTGGTTTTTGTGCCCAAGTGTGTCCAGAAGTAGCAATTTCAGTCTATCGGGAGAATGAAAAATGAAAAAAATTTTAATGAAGGGAAACGATGCGGTTGCCGAAGCCGCAATCCAGGCGGGTTGTGATTTGTATTTTGGTTATCCGATCACTCCTCAAACCGAGATCAGTGAGTATCTATCACTGAGGATGCCTGAAGAAGGGAAGGTTTTTTTTCAAGCGGAAAGTGAAATTGCTTCAATTTATATGGTTTACGGAGCATCAGCAGCTGGGAAGAGAGTCATGACTTCCTCTTCCGGACCCGGTATTAGTCTCAAACAGGAAGGGATTTCTTATTTAGCTTCAGCTGAGTTACCGGCAGTAATTGTCAATATGAGCCGAGGTGGACCTGGTTTGGGAAATATACAGCCCTCCCAGAGCGATTATTTTCAAGCTGTTAAGGGTGGAGGACATGGCGATTATAAAGTTATTGTTTTAGCTCCATCAACGGTTCAAGAATTAGTTGGCTTAACATATTTAGCTTTTTACCTGGCTGATAAATATCGAAATCCGGTCATGATTTTAGGAGATGGTATGTTGGGTCAGATGATGGAACCAGTGGTATTTCAAAAACCAGATTTACCACCATTACCACCAAAAGATTGGGCAATTATTGGTAAAGATGGGAGAAAACGTCAGTATATCCTTTGTTTTGACCTTGATCCACGAGGCCTGGAGCAGTTCAATAATCAATTATTTGAAAAATATCATCGGATTGAGCAAGAAGAAATTCGTTATGAAGTTTTTGGAGAAGATATGCCGGAAATGCTCTTGGTTGGTTATGGAACCGTCGCTCGTATTCTCAAAAGTGTTGTCAGAGAAGCTAAAAACTTAGGAATTCGCTTGGCATTGCTGAGACCGATTACTCTGTATCCATTCCCATCGGCTATTATTCAGAAATTGGCACTCAAGGCAGGGCGAGTTTTGGATGTGGAAATGAACATGGGACAGATGGTCGAAGATGTTAAATTGGCCGTGAATGGTGCAGTTCCAGTTCATTTCTATGGACGGAGCGGTGGTATGATCCCATCAGTTGAAGATACCTTAAGAACGGTTCGTGATATTTTAGGAAAATAAGGAGAAGAGCTATGCAGACTATTTTTGAGAGACCAAAAACTTTAATCAATCAACCTTTTCGTTATTGTCCAGGTTGTAATCATGGTTTGGCTCAGCGATTAATTGCCGAAGTGATCGATGAATTGGATATTGCAGATAAAACCATCGGCGTTGGACCGGTAGGTTGTTCGGTATATATCTATGAGTGTTTGGATATTGATTTTGTTATGGGTGCTCATGGTCGAGCCCCGGCTACTGCTACTGGTATAAAACGAGCACTTCCCGACCGGATAGTTTTTTCTTATCAAGGTGATGGTGATATTGCCGCTATCGGTACCGCAGAAATTGTGCATTGTTCTGTAAGGGGAGAATGCATTTCGGCTTTTTTTATTAACAACTCTACTTTTGGGATGACGGGAGGACAGATGGCGCCCACCACGATTCTTGGTCAACGGACAACCACTTCACCTCGGGGAAGAAAGCAAGCCGAGGCAGGATTTCCTTTTAAGTTGGGAGAGATGTTGGCAGTTAACGAAGGGTCAGCCTATATTGCTCGAGTTGCTCTAACCAAGCCTCAGCTGATAAAAAAAGC
>JAAYUP010000161.1 GCA_012517635.1 Candidatus Atribacter alterifermentans | reverse complement strand
TACTCGAGGGTCTTCTAACACAGAATATCGATTGGGGTCAATACCAGTACCATTTACAGTAGACCAGACCTGTACTTCTGGGCTTGATAAGAAAGCAGCAAACTTAAAAGCTTCTTCTTTGTTCTTGGCGGATTTTGGAATGGCTAAGCATTTGCCACAAGCCAATGCTGGCGTCCGATAAATAGAGCCATCTTCTTGAAGGACACCAGGCATTACTGCAAATCCTAGTCGATCATGAACTTGGCTTTGTCGAGGATCGACAAAAACAGTCGTTGCCCACTGAAGAGCCATTGCTACTTGGCCAGATGCTAAGGCTTCCTTTGTTTCGGTATAACCAAAGTTCAATACCCCGGGAGGGGCAAAACGAATCATTTCTGCCCATATTTCGTTAGCCTTGATAAAAGCTTCTCGATTCAAAGCAATTTCTCCGTTTTCATCGAAAAACTCACCACCGAAGGATCGATAAACACTTGACCAATAACCTACAGCCCACCAATGGCGGCTCGCGATCATTGCGATTCCATAAAACTTATCTTGACCGGCGAAATTATCTCTAGTGAAAAATTCGGCACAATCCAACACCTCGTCCCAGGTGTTAGGAACTTGCAAATCTCGCCCGTAAATACCTTTGAATTCCTCCATAATGGCAGGATCTTCAAAAAGATCTTTTCGATAATAAAAAATTACAACATCACCATCGTAAGGGACAGCATACCACGATCCTTCCCATTTATTGAATCCAACTTGAGCTCCTTCGATATAATCGTCTACATTCATTTCATCCGCAAATTTTTCAAAGAAGGAATCAAGGTTCTCGACATAAGGAACGTAATCACCCATCCAAGTTGGATAGAGCTCGATTAGGTCATAAGACCCTGTTCCGGTCAGAAATTCGGTCATTTGTTTTTCATAAAGGCTTTCCGAAGGTACTTCTTCTAAGGTAATTGTAATCCCTGGATTATTTGCTTCATATTCTTCCTTAAAATTTACTGCGGGTATCATGTCTCCACCAGTTTGAAACATCACATGGATATCGACTTGAGCAAATGCGGGAGCAATCCCAACGAGGAGAAAACATATAATCAATAGAGTAACAATAGTTTTATTCAAAGAATTCAAGCCTCCTTTTTTAAGAATTTTTATTCATTTTTACCCAATTACTATAAAAGAGTAATTCACGCCCTCCTTTCTTATTCTTTTTTTTGTTGAGTATATAAATTTTATATTAATAAATAAGAAATTTATTTATTAGTTTTACAAGATTCTCTGATAATTAACTCTGGTTCCAAAATTCTTTGAATAACCATGGAAGGATTCTTCATTGATTGTAGTAATATATTTACAGCTTCACGACAGAGCTCAAATACTGGTTGGTGAAGGGTTGTTAGTTTAGGATGGCTTATTTTTGATAACCAGATATCGTCATACCCCACTAAACTTACCTGATCAGGAACGGCAATTCCTGCTTCTCTTAAGCATTCGATTGCACCAAAAGCTTCAATATCATTTCCGGTTAGAACCGAATCGAATGACTTTCCACTTCTAAGCAACCTTGACATTGCTTGATATCCACCTTGGAAAGAAAAATCACCTTTAACAATGAGTTCTTCATCCGCTGGTATAGAAAACTCTTTAAGAGCTTCGAGATATCCGTTCAATCGCTCTTGTGAAGTATTGAGATCATCTCGTCCACCAATAAATGCAATTTTATTTTTATTTATTTCTATAAGATAAGTTGTGGCAGCCTTTGTGCCTTTTTTATTATCAGTTGCTACATAAGAAATTTTTTGATTATCAATTTTCCTATCAAGAAGCACTAATGGTATTCCAGAGGTTTGTTGGATTTTTCGCTCAATGCTGTTTGTAGTAATGAGAATGATTCCATTAACAGCTTTGTTGGTTAGATAATGAAAGAAATTATTTTCTAAATCAAGGTTATTGTCAGAATTACAGAGAATTAAAAAATAACCATAACGGAAAAGTAACAGTTCCAAGGTTTTTGTTATGTTTGAAAAAAAAGGATTTTCTACGTCTGGAATAATGAGTCCAACGGTTTTTACCAAGGAATTAGAATTGTTATCGGAGATGCTGCTTCGAATCTTATGATGATAATTATAAAAATCTATTGCTTCACGAATTTTTTCTTCTGTGGTAGAAGAGAATGACCCTTTGGAATTGAGGAACTTCGAAACTGTTGCTACACTGACTTTTGCTCGAGATGCAATATCTTTCAACGTAGCCATAAAAAGTCCTTTAAGAAAAAGTAATTGAAAGAATACTATTATAATTTCATAAATATGTCAAGAAAAATTATAAAAATTTACTAAAATTAACTTGATATTTTATGAAAATTTCTTATTTGTGCATAAATTTAATTGATCATAGATGACTGGATTTTTATTTAGATTGCAAAAATAAAATATTGGGAATTATCACCTAGCTTTTGAGAGGATAACAAAGCATTTAGTCGTTAAATGTATTTTTTAAGGCGAAAAGCAACTCCTTAGGTTTGTTATTAAGTTGAGTTTAATGCCAATCCATTTTTTTGCTGATACACTAACTGAATTGGACTAAGAAATCTTTTATATGAATCCCGACTTATTAATTTAAATTCCAAATTTGTAAATATTTTTAAAAAAATATATTTAGTTAAATTTGATAAATGAGTAGACTATGATGCTTTTTGCGATATCTGATGATATTTTAAATTAAATGTTCCTCATTCTAACCTTCTCTTGCAGATGATGAGGTAAATGATAGAAGAAGGGAAGAGGATCTAAGAGATTTAATTTTTTCTCTCTAGAGGTTAATAAATCAAATTGAATATCGAAAGTTTTTCAGAACAAAGCAATTCTAACGGAAAAGGAGTTAGAAAAAAAGAAATGAATGGAAAGTGAGGATGAGGGTGAAAGCCCAGAACGAGATCCTGGTTAGTTGCTCTTAAAGAATTACCTTAAAAAACATTCCGATATTTTCAGGATATTAAATAATAAAGTTGGCAAAAAATTATCAGGTTAAAAATTTTGGAGGCAATGATTGATATCCCATAACGCTTGCAGCTTGACTAATTGGTTGCATTCCCTCGAGGATCAGCTGCTTGGATGTACCATATGCCAGAAGTTTGCCATGGATATCCTTAACTGTCGCTTCAGATAAACAAATGCTACGCCCGACCTTGATCTGCTTCCCTTCCACAACTAACTTTCCTTCTTTAGCAGATGCTAAGTCATCTACCTTCAGGTCGATGGTAGTCAAACCCACATTTTCCCTTAAGTCACAATAAACTGCCCAGAATGTTGCGGTATCAATCAGGGAAGCATATACTCCCCCATGGGCTCCTCCAAAAGGATTGAGATGTTTCTCTTCCAGATCAACTTCAGCTTTACAATAGCCTAATTGCAATTCACAGACTTTTATTGATAGGAGTTTTAAGTAAGAGCTCTGATTGATTATGTCTAGAAGTACTTTTATATGTTCAGGGTTTATCGTTTTCATATCTGATTCGTGTCTCCAATAATATTTTTTTATTTATTTTTTTATCTTTGTTTACTCATCTTCATGAATAGGTACATAAACAGTCCTTTTGTCAACCCCAATAACCATACTGGTTTCAACAAAGCTGATCGAAGCATTCTGCATTAACGAATCGATGATAAAATTCCTATAACTTATCATATCCTTGGCCACAATTTTAAGTAAATAATCATGGCTTCCAGTTAGGGTGTAACATTCTTGAATCTGTGAGTATTTATTAATATCTTCTAAAAATGAATGTATGGTTTTTCTATTAAGGGGTGATAAATTAATAAAAACGAAGGCAAGGACTTCCATTCCTAATTTTTTCTCGTCAACTATAGTGGCAAATTTTTTTATAACACCGATTTCGATGAGGTTCTTTTTTCTTGCCAAACACGCTGATGGCGAAAGTCCAATTTTTTTTGATAAATCGAGGTTTGATATTGAGGCGTCTTCTTGTAATTCCCTTAAGATGGCTTTATCAATATGATCGAGAGTTATGGCCATAACACATTTCTCTACCTTCAGTGAAATTAATATTGTATAATGGTCATATTACCATTTAAAATTCTGTATGTAAATAAAAATAAAAAAGATAATTCAGAATATTCCATAAATTAAAGAATAATATTAATGCACCATTTAATTTGATTCATTGTTCACATGCATGATTTCATTTAATATTTTTCAAATTGCAAACTCATGAAAGAATTAAGTTATATTAATTATTGTTTGGTTTTTAATAAGTCAAAAAGGCAAATTTTTAAGGGTTCCAAATTTCAAAAGCTATTCAATACTTAGGATGGGTTTTGTTAACTAATAATGGGGTTTCTCCTTTTTTCAATAATTATATTGAGCGAAATTTTAAAGGGCGAAGCTGGGGAGAATTATATTCTTAATATCGAACAACCATGAGGTGGTTTGCTATCATTTATTAGAGGGACGAATATCTTTAAGGTGAGCTTGTTCTTGTTATGTCAGTAGTAGGATAAAAAAGGGGAAAAAAAAGACCACGGACTCCAACGAACCTTTTTGCCTTCATCTCACTGGGAAGGTTATTGTTATAAACTTCTCCAGTGTTTCAGGGTTAGACTTTCATTTTTCCTTTCGGAAAAACTTCGAACCTTTTTCCTTGCGGTTAAAAGTTCTTTTTTCTAATCCTCCGGTCTTAGAGTTCCTCAGAATCCGTGGTAACTACTATGTTATATGAGAAGTCCTGATTTGTCAAATTTCAAGAGGAGAACACAAGGGTAGTGGTTGAGCTATTTTAAAATATCAAAAGTGAATTTTTTCTTGAAATATCGAGGTTTTTTAAAAAAAGAGGAAAAAATGAAGTAATTATATCGGAGAGGGGAAATATGTTATTTTATTTTTCTAATTACATTGGATAAAGCAAAAAATAAGAACAATTTAATAAAATTCATTTAAAATGGCTAAACCCTAACTGCTGATTGTCGATAGGATTTTGTTCAGAAATTTCTTATTCGTGGTTTAACATTTGATGCTTTAAAGAAGTAAAATGAAAAAAACCCTGATGGTTTTTTACCAGGGCTTTTTTATGAACGGGATTGGAATTGAAATTAACTGCTCGGTTTTCCACCAATAGGAGTTATTGAATCTCAATGGTATCAACCCACTTGACCCATTGTCCTCCATAAATACCATCCGCCACTATCCTAACTGGAAAACCGTGTTCCGGAGGCAGAGTTACTCCATTCACTTTTAAAGCTAAAAATATGGTATTTTTTTCCATATCCTCTCGAGTAAAGGAGGTTGAATATCCATCCCCAGTGGCAACTCTAATTCTTTCATAATTTTCAACTCCGGCTTGTTTAAGGAAAGTTTGAAGGGGAATACCAGACCATTCGGCGTAATCCACAAAGAAACCCGGACAAATTAAAATTGATTTTTTTGTAATCATTTCCATCTGTAATAGGTCATCATAGGTTAGAGATAACTCCTTGGTCACCGCTTTTCCGTTAATGTGTAATCGCCAAGTAACTAAATCAATAGGTTGAACTGTTCCAGTAACATTGAGGTCTTCAATCGAATCCAGCGGGAGCTGGGATGGATCGACCATTTGAGGGTTCATGTGTATGATTTCTTCATCAGGTGTATCAGGAGTTAATATTTGTTTTTCTTGAGCTAATATTGAAAAGTTCAATCCTCCAAGAAACAATCCTAAAATTACTATTATATAAACTAAATGTTTCATTTTTTTCATCCTCTCAATTTTAGATTAGAGATCCAAACACTCATTTTTTATTTTAGAAATTCTTCATTCTGATAAAAATTGAGTATTATGAGTTATTTAATCGTACTCATAACTCTAAAAATAGAATGGATTTGAGGTCCGAATTATTCCTAAAGGATGAGTTATTTATTAGTAAAATTAATGAAATAGAAGAAATGAAGATGATTTTATACTGATAGCGATTTATGTCCCATGGAGGTACCAGATGACAATGAGAATACTTATTCAGGAATCAATATCCACCTTTAACAAAAGGGGATAAATAAGGGGAATTTGAATTTATTCCTGCTTAGTATTTGCGAGGTGCGTCCTATGAGACGTGGCAATCTCTACCATCCAGTTTGTCATTCTGAGGAGTCCGGTGTTCTTACCGGACGACGTGAGAATCTCATTCTTTTACATCTTTTCCAAAATTAAATATAAAAAGATGAGATCCTCACACCCTTAAATAATGAGGGGGAGAGGGCGCGAGGGGGAGAGGGGGAGAAAAAGGAGAAGGGAAGAGGAATCAGAATGACTGATGAAAGGCACACCCCCCTTGAATCCCCCCTCGATGGGGGGAATTCATTTGATGATATTTTCAGGATAGACGTTCATGCTGCTATGCAGCACCAGATGAGGATGAAAATAGGTATATACCGATCAATTTCCCCCTTTAGAAAAGGGGGTTAGGGGGTATTTGAGTTTTTTGGAAACCAATCAAATCCCTCTCATTCTCACTTTATCCAAAGGGAGAGGTCAATATACGGGAAATTGGTTGAAATTGTATTTTCAGGATAGACCCTCATGCTGCTTTCGCAGCACCAGATGAGGATGAAAACTCAAGTGGTCTATCCTCTCAGTTTTTGTCTTT
>JAAYUP010000160.1 GCA_012517635.1 Candidatus Atribacter alterifermentans | reverse complement strand
ATCATAGTTAAATGAATTAAAATTTTGAAATCCATCCCCAATTATATATCAACCATACTTACAGGTCGATTTAAACTTTCATTCATTATCCTAAAAAATTAAGAAGTTGGATATTTACTATTCATCATCATGAATTGTTTCTCTGCTCCTCTCAATATTTCCAAGATAAGTCCTCCCTTATGCCCCATAAGTAGAACCTGTTGAGGATGAAAACTAAGATTCGACATGCCATGGCATGTCGCTACATTAGTCGGGCGCGATAAAGGCTGAGGGGGCGAGGGGGAGAAGGGGTGAATGAAAAAAGAATTAAAAGATAAAAGAAAAAATTACAAGATGAGATCCTCACGCCCTCGAAAAACGAGGGCTCAGGATGACGCCTTCGGTGTCAGACGAGATCCTCACGCGGAAAAGCACCGCTCAGGATGACAGATGAAAGGCACACCCCCCTAACCCCCTCAATGGGGGAATTCATTTGGTGGTATTTACAAGATAGATAGAATGTTACAATATTATTATTTGAGTAAAGCTCATTTTTAAAATACACTAAAGAATGAGAAGGTTCAAGATTGAAAGGAGTCGAATGAATATTATGGAAAACTGGAAAAAAGTAATGGGGAAAGCTTCTCTTAAAGAAATAATGAAAGAAGCCAGTAATCAACATCTTGTGGTTCCAGCATTTAATATCCCCTATCTTCCTATGATGGAAGCAGTTATTGAAGCTTTGAGAGAAATCGAGTGCTTTGCACTCATTGAGGTTGCTCGACCTGATATTACTCGTTTTCAAGCTCGAAGCTTTGCAGCAATAAAAAAGGAATTTGATCGGTGTAAAGATACTTCGGTTGCTCGACTTCACCAAGATCATGTCCCAGTTATTGATGAAGAAGGAAAAGAAGTTGATTGGAAGCTTTTGATAACCGAAGCGGTTGACCTTGGTTATGATTCGGTGATGATCGATGGATCACGATTATCTTTGGAAGAAAATATATCTATTTCCAAAGAAGTAGTTGATATTGCTCATCCGTCGGGGGTTTTAGTTGAAGCTGAATTGGGAGCAGTCCTGGGTCATGAAAGTGGTCCGATGCCCCCCTATGATGAAATATTTGCATCAGGAAAAGGATTTACTTCGCCAGAAGATGCTGCCTACATGGTTCAAAAAACTGGTATTGATTGGCTTTCAGTTGCTATAGGGAATATCCATGGTGCTATAACCGGTACCGCGAAAGATCAAAAAAAGATTCAAGCCCGATTAAATATTGAACATTTAAGAAAATTGGTTCAAAAAACTGGTATTCCATTAGTTCTTCACGGTGGATCGGGAGTACAAAAAGAATATGTTTTACAAGCTATTCAAAATGGGATTACCAAAATCAATGTTGGTACCGAGATTCGTCAAACTTATGAAAAAGCACTTCAAGAAAGCGGAAATCAGGTAAAAGAAGCACAAAAAGCCTTAAGGGAAAAAACCAAAGAAATCTTGAATCAGTATTATGAAATGAATCAAACAGCTCGCAAAATTGGAGAAGCTCTTTCCTGAGAATTCATTTAATAATCAATAAAAAAGCGCCTTGTTTTTCCGAAGGCGCTTTTTTATTGATTTTTTACTGTAAATCCAGTGAGCGATCTTCTCGAATCTTATAAGTGGCAAGAATTTGTGGGTTGGCTTGTTTTACTTTTTGGCGATTCAGGACAATCTGTTGATTCGTGTTATTTTCTAAAATGACAAATAAATTACTATCATCGTTTTCAATTTTTTGAACAAGCTCTTTCATATTAAGAACTTCATTCCCATTTACTTTTTTTACAATCCATGGAGCAAAATTTTGATACCCATCATTCACCGATGCTGGTAAAACTCGTAAAAGAATAATGACTTGCTCGCCTTCGACTGAAGGGATGTTATTAGCAAGTAATGAAACTAATTCTTTGGGAGCATTATTAAACCAATTCGATCCCCATATATTAAATAAATTAACACTTAAAGGAGAAAATACTAAACCACCATAAATGAAATAGGTTGGTAAGGTTTCATATTGTTCATAGGGAATTAACCAGTTTTTTTCATAAGAGCTAATTAATTTTACTGATAGGCTTTGAATTTCGCTGTTGCGTAAAATTTTAAGATTTAAATCATCACCAATTTGATGTTTTTGAACAAGATACGCTAAGTTCGTTCTTTCTTTTTCTCGAAATTCCACTGTTCCATCGTTTGCAATAGGGAAATCGTCTATGGAGAGGATAACATCCCCAGGTTGGATGATACCATCGGCAGACGAGCCAGGAATAACTTGATTAACGAGAACCCCAGTTGTGTTTTCCGGCATAGCATATTTTTCTCGAAGATCGGGGCTTTCCATATATTGCATACATACTCCGAGGTTGGGAAAACCATCTAGTTGTCCATCAGAAAGGTCTTCAAAAAAATGTTTTATAATTGGTGCTGGAACCATATATCCAATGTTCTGGGAACTGGGGATTCCTTGCATGACTACACCAACAATTTTTCCATTAACAATTACCGGTCCGCCGCTATTTCCTGGATTAATAGCTGCATCAATCTGGCCGGCTAAAAGTGCAATAGAACTATGTACGTAGGGTTGGTGTTCAATGCGCGATACAACTCCTTTTGTGATGCTCAGCGTATCACCTCCCATTGGGAAACCATAAACCAATACTTCTTGGTTGGTTGCTGGAAGATCTCCAATGATCAGAGGGTCAATACCTTGAAAAAAATGAGGATCATCAACGGTAATCAGGGCAAGATCGCATTGATGGGATATTGCCAAAAGTCGAGCCGGGTATCGCTGCGTATCACCATACCGGCGGACCTGGAGAAAAGTAAGATCGCTTACAACGTGGGCGTTAGTCAGGATGCGATTTCCTTCGATAATAGCCCCAGAGCCAGTGACCGAAGAAGGACCCATCATGTTCCAAGGATTTAAGTAATCAGGAGGATCAGATACAGCGTATACTTTAACAATAGCATCGGAAATGTCAGACGCTAAAGCGGGCAAAGTAAAAAGGAAAAACATAAAGACAAGGAATAATAAACTGAACCAATAAAATTTTTTTCTGATCATTGAATTCCATCTCCTCGACAGCTAATAGCATGGTAGTGATTCTTTTGAGTATTCATATCATACCTGATATTGTTTATCATGACCATTAAAAAGAGTTCAATTTATCAAACTTTTATTTAAATATTATTTAAATAAGTAGGATAAATTAAAAAATAGTTTTCTGACCATTTAAAATAAAAATACGATAAAATTATGAGAAGGTGATGATAATACTAATGACTTTATATGAATAAAGCGACAAGGAAATGATTTAAATTTATATAAATAAAGGAGGACGAAATGGTTGATCCATCTGAAAAAATTGGAAGCATATTAGGAGAAATTGAACGAACCAAGGAAATGGTGAAGTCTCCTGATAGGAGGTCTGCCTATTTGACTCCGCTTTATACTCAATTAGTTCGAGAAATAATTGATGAAGTTAAGAAACAGGTAAAAGAAGATATTATGAAAGAATTAATGAATGAAATAAGAGGAACTTCATTCAATGAGTAAATTTCTGTTATATTAAATTTCCAAGCTGGTAGACATTGAAGATTATCTTTTTTTCTGGTAATTCAATCCATGAAAATAAAATAGAGAATTTTCTGAACTTCTTCAATTTCCTCTTTTTTCATTGAAAAGTTGACAGGAAATCATGTGGTCTCTATTATGAATAGTACAAAAAATTGAATAAAAACGAATATTGAACTATAGGAGGAAAGAAATGAAAGGAAAAGTGTTTTTTATCGTTGTTACTGCTCTATTGATTTCACTGATATTGGGAAGTACTGTTTTAGCAAATGAGGAAAAGACCTATATTGTTGGGATTGATGGCGACTATTACCCCTTTTCATTCATTGATAAAGATGGAAATCCAGCTGGTTTTGATGTTGAGTCCATTCAATGGATAGCCAATGAAATGGGTTTTAAAGTTCAAGTCGTTCCAATGGCATGGGATGGAATTATTCCAAGTCTTTTAGCTAAAAAGATTGATCTCATCTATTCGGGAATGACAATTACTGAAGAAAGAAAACAACAGGTTGATTTTTCTGATGTTTATTGGGTAGTCAATCAAGCAGTGGCGGCTCGTGAAGGTGAAAATTTAGATATTGAGAGTTTTAAAGCAGGAAAATATACAGTTGGAACCCAAAGAAGTTGCACCGCAGCCATGTGGATTGAGGATAATTTAATAAAAACTGGAATTCTTCCCAAGGACAACCTCAAATTATATGATAACTTCCCCTTAGCGGTAAACGATTTAATCAATGGTCGGGTTCAAGTTGCAATGATGGACGAGCCAGTTGTTACTAAAGCAATTGCTGGAAAACCATTGGTAAAAATTGGAGTGATAAGCACCGGAGAAGAATACGGTATTGCGGTTCGTAAAGAAGACACCGAGTTAAAGGAAAAACTGAATGAAGGTTTGAAAAAGTTAATGGCTTCACCATTTTGGGAAGAACTTATGGCCAAGTATGAGATGAAATAATTAAAATTTTGAAAATATTGAATTTAATTGGGGAGCAGGGATGGAGTATCTTGCTCCCTATTTTTTTTGTTGCAAAAAAATCGATTTATGATTCACTCTTATTCATTAATAAAGTATAATCACTTTCAGTTATTTACAGAATTGAGAATATTGAGTTGGGGTGGAACCATTGCAGGCTGTCATTGAATCGTTTCCCTATATCATTTCTGGTATGGGGGTGACATTTGGATTGGTTGGAATGGCATTAACATTGGGTTTAGTTGTGGGAATTCCTATGGCAATCGGTCAGGTTTATGGAAGAAAATGGATCGGGAAATTTATTTCTTTTTATGTTTGGATATTTCGAGGACTTCCTAACTTAGTTTTACTGTTTCTCTTTTATTTTGGTATATTTCCGCTTATGGGTCTGAACATTTCCGCCTTTTTTATTGGTGCTCTGGTGTTAGGTTTAAGAAGTGCAGCTTATCAAACTGAGATATTTCGGGGAGCAATTTTATCTCTCGGCGAAGGACAGATGTTGGCAGCCCGATCGTTGGGTATGAGTAAAAATCAAGCTATTTTCAGTATAATACTTCCACAGGCACTTCGAATTGCTTTACCAGGATGGTCAAATGAATATCCAATT
>JAAYUP010000159.1 GCA_012517635.1 Candidatus Atribacter alterifermentans | reverse complement strand
ATTCTTGGTTCCGATCCGTGATGGAACAACCACCAAAACCAGGGTGAACTTCTTTTCATATTCTGGATTTTTTTCTATAAATAGATCAATGGCTTTTAATCGATTTATAATCCCCTTGGTATAATCCAATCGATCGACCGAGATGATAATTTTCCGATTACCAAGTTTTTCTTTCAATTTTTCACTTTCTTCAATAATTTCCACATTTTTACTTGCATTCGAGTAAAAATGATAATCAATACCCATGGGAAAAGCATCTATTTTTACAATTCTTCCGTTCACATTAATTTGACCTAATACAGAATCCAATCCTAATAATTGCCGAACGCTCGATTGAAAATGCCGGGCATAGTCATAAGTATGAAAACCAATTAAGTTGGATCCGAGTAAACCCATTAAGATTTCATTTCTCCAAGGAAGTAGGCGAAATATTTCATATGAAGGGAATGGAATATGAAGAAAAAATCCTATAATCGTTTCAGGAAACATTTCACAGATCATATTAGGAAGAAGCATCAATTGATAATCATGAATCCAAACCAAGTCGTCGGGTTTAAGAATTTCAGCAACGGTATCCAAAAATATTTTATTGACTTTTTTATAGGTTTTCCAATATTCATTGTCATAATCCGCATAAGTTGGAAAGTAGTGAAATAATGGCCAAATTGTCCGATTACAAAACCCATTGTAATATCGATCAACATCTTTTCGACTCAAAAAGACTGGATAGCATTTTTCTTCTTTTAGAGTATCTTGGATTGGCTTAACCTCTCCCATTTTTAACCCTTCACGGGCTATTCCAGGCCAACCAATCCATAAACTTTCATAATTTTTATAAAAAGAACCAAGACCGGTAGCTAATCCTCCCGCGCTCCTTTGATATTCAATACTACTTCCGATTTTTTTTTGAACACTGATTGGTAATCGGTTAGAAATAATTACTAATCGAGGCATACTTTACCTCCTTATCATTCAGTCCTAATTTGGAATGAACACGAAAAAAACAAGCAGCGTTTTTTAAAATAGAGATATAATTTCAGGGCATAGAGAGCTACAGCTGAGAAGAATGAATATTTTTTACCTTAGAAGTTTAATAAAAAACGTAAGCATACAAAATCTGTAAAAAATGATTTATGAAATGAATGGTATGAAAATCAATAGAAAATCTTTTTAATCTTCGCATCATATAATAAAATATACCATAGATTGATGGATTTGAAAAACAAAAGTCCACTCCTCCTTTTCTTCTCTCGCCAGAGGAATGGAAAATGAGGAGTTGAAAAAATGATTTTGAGAGAGAAAATCTTTGGTAGTGGACTGATTTACCAAACTTCTATCACATCCATTGTCATTCTATAAGGAGTTGCTCACGTATTACTCCACTATTCACTTTCTACTCAACATTGCGATGGCGCTTTTCCATGTCTTCTCGACTCACTCTCATTTTGTCAGCAAGGATGAGGACCATCAAGTCAAAGACAATGTAAAGGGACTGTTCAAAAAGACAACCCATAGGCTGAATGGAAGGAACAGTGTTAAGCCCTCCTCGATAAACCGAAGCCGGAACCATTAAAATAAGATCGGCCAGTTTGGGAGTTTCTCGACTAGGGTTTCCAGTTACTACAGCAATTTTGGCTCCTGCTTTCTTTGATTCCACAACAATGTGATGAATGTGGGGAATATTTCCGCCACCAGAAGTTGCAATTAATAAATCTCCTTCGCCGATAGCGGGTGTTGTGTCATCCCAAATCCAGTGAGCAATTTTGCCGAGATGAGTGAGCCTCATAGCAAAAGCCCTCAGAGACAACCCTTCTCTTCCCCCACCTACCAAAAATACCCTTTTGGCATCAACAATCGCTTGAGTTAATTTTTCCACTTCATCCTCATCTAATCTCTCAAAAACTTGTTTCAATTCATTGACAACAGTTTCAGCTAATTCTCGAATTTTCATCTTTTTCACCCCTTTTCATAATGATAACTATAAATGAAGAAAAAGGAATGCTCTTCAAAAAAGTTCATAATTTTTTAAAAAATAAAGAGAAATAACCTCATTTTTTTTAAATAAAATTTTTACTGTTTTAAAAGTGCTTCTTCAACAATTTTAATTCCCGAACTCAAACTCAAGCCGAATCGAGATACACCCAATTCATGCATTTTACAAAGCGTTTCATAGTCTCTAATGCCTCCAGCAGCTTTCAACTTTATTCTTCCTTGAATGACTTTAGCCATAATTTCAACATGCCGAATTTCAGTTGGTTTGGATGCCCAACCAGTACCAGTTTTTATGAATTCAGCTCCACTGTTCATAACAATTTTACAGGCATCAATGAGCTCTTCTTCGGTGAGATACATCGCTTCAACAATGACTTTTAATGGTTTTCCAGCTATTATTTGATAAACAGCTTGAATATCCTTTGTGACTTTCCCAAACTGTTTTGATTTAAGCCATCCGATATTCATAACCATATCAAACTCGTCGCAGCCAATTTCATAAAGAGTTCTCGCTTGAAAAACCTTCACCTCGGTTAATTCTGCACCGGTTGGGAAGCCTACTGGTGCTCCAACCATAATATCCTCATCCTTAAAGGCTTCGACCAAAGTTTGAGAATAACAGGGCAAAGCAAAGTCACATATAAATTGGTATTTTTTAGTCATTTCAATTAAATATTGAATATCGGCTTCGGTGTTCACCGACTGCAACAAACTAACATCAATCATTTTTACCAATTCTTTTGGGTTAATTTTCATTGAAGATAATTCCTCTTTTCTAATCCATAATTTTTTTATTAAATATCCATCTTTTCCATATCATCGCCAATATCTGATAAGCTATTTGAAACCCTCTTATATATTTCATAAATCTTTTGGTACTTCTCAACGTTCTCGGGAATTGGAGACAAACATTCTTCAAGGACATGCAGTTTATCAATCTGATCGAAACTCTTCCATAAGCCAGTGCCCACTGCCGCACAAGCAGCAGCCCCCAACGCCGCTGCTTGTTCATCGATATTGGTTTTAATAACTTTCATATTATAGACATCAGCGTAGATTTGACGCCAGAGTTCACTTTTGCTCCCCCCGCCAACCAATAACATTTCTTTGCTTAACTCAGCCATCTCTTTCAGTTTGTCCAGGCAACATTTTAAACCAAGAGCAATACCTTCCATTACTGATCGAATTATATCAGCACGGGTATGGACTAAATCAATTCCAATAAAAGCTCCACGAATATGAACACTTTTATCCATAGGCATTCCACCACCCAGACTGGGGTTAAATAAAAGCTTGTGAGCACCAACTCGTGATAGAGCAGCTTCTGCGGTCATCAATTCATAGACATCTATTCCCTGATTGTCTGCCTGGGTTTTTAAATCAATAGCAATGTGATCTCTCAACCATCGAAAACTTGATCCGGCTGAAATAATTGCCAATGCCGAAGCAAAAAAACCGGGAACAACATGGGCAAAAACGTAAGGACGAGCGATTGGGTCAAGCAAGGGTTTTTGGGAAGACACGGCTATCCAGGAGGAAGAACCTAACGAATTGTATACTCTGCTTTCTTTAAATGCTTTTGAACCAAGCGCCATGCACGAATTATCTACTCCTCCAGATACTACATAGACATTTGAATGTAAACCAAGCTCATCTGCTGAGTTTGGCCTTATTTGACCGATAATTTCCATCGATCGAACTATTTTAGGAAAAATTGAATTCAAAAGTCCGCTGGCTTCTATCAGTTCTTCAGAATAATCCCAATTTTTTAGATCATATACTCCTGACCCGGAAGCATAAGAAAAATCAGTTGCAATGTTACCGGTTAATTTAAAATTGATATAATCTTTTGTTCCAATAACTTTATCGATTTTCTTAAAAATATCAGGCTCTTTATCTTTATACCATAATATTTTAAACAAAGAATATAATGGAGGGGGAAATCCATTTCCAGTTATCGTATACCATTTTATTTCATCAAAACCATCAAAAAATTTTTGAGCTTGCTCAACTGCTCGGCTATCGGACCAGATTGGCGTCTGTTCCCTCAGCAAATTACCACGTTTATCTAAGGGAACTGCGCCTAAACTATGGCCTGAAATACTGCAACAATAGATTTCTTCCTTTTTAACATTTGTTCTATTTAATAACTGTCTAGTGCTATAAACAATCGCTTTCCACCAATCACTCGGTTTCTGTTCGTGCCACCCATGAGCAGGGTATATGGTATTATAAGGAACAAAAACTCCTGCCAGGCAATTACCTTCTTCATCATATAAAGAAGCCTTGTTTCCTCCAGTTCCAAGATCCCATACTATGATATATTTTGCCATTTTTTTTATCCTCTATAGTATTTTCAAATAATGAAATACTTTTCTCTATTTTATCAAGAATAATGGGAATGAAAAGTAATAGCAAGGCAAGAAATTTCGAATCACAGTTTTTAATTGACTTTTTAACTCCGGGAATTATAATAAAGAAAGCTTTCTTACGTTGTTAATAAATTGAAATAATGGTTCTTTTTTTAAAAAGATTTTTGAATTGGAGTCTTCTAAGGAGGCAAAAGTTTCTTGTGAATTATTTTAATGAAAATAAACCCATCCAAATAACAACGTTGAGCTGTCGATTACCTTGTATTTATTATAAAAGTTGTTTGGCATTATTTTTCTTTTTTCCGAATTTGTTAATGAGCTTCGATTTTTTTATAAAAATAGGGTCTTCTCTAATTGTAATTTCTTCAGTTTTATCCCAAATTAAAAGTGTACTATTTTTTTATCCCCTTCGCCAATTTTATCATTACCCCAGTTTTTAAACATTTAAAATATTACCGAGTTTCAATGAAGTTGAATTGACTCACCCAGAATGAGGTTTTGAATCTTAAACTTTTTACCATATCGATTCAAATTTCTTTGGTTTTTCCATAAAAAAATGAATTCATGTTTCTTAAAAATCAAATTCTTTTTTTGTGGTTTCATAGTTTAGAGAATCTGATAGAATAAAAAATTTAATCCATGCAGGGGAGGACTATGATCTCTAAAAATACTTCATTCAATAGTTATATTAAGACTATATTAGGGAAACCGGAAATTAGTGTTTTATTCGCTCTATTAGCGATTTGTGTCTGGTTATCAATAGTGAGTCCCTACTTTTTAACCGCGAGAAACATCGTAAATGTATTCAGGCAATTTTCACTCATAGCTATATTAGCAGTTGGCCAAGCTCTTATCATCATTACTGGTGGCATTGACCTTTCGGTGGGATCCTTAGTAGGTTTTACTGCATGTTTTGGAGCTATGGTTGCAAAATCTGGGGCATCTCCTTTGCTAACGCTTATTGCAATTTTAGGAATGGGTGTTCTTGTTGGTCTATCTAATGGCTTATTAGTAAGCAAGGTTGGTCTTCCAGCTTTTGTTGCAACTTTAGGTATGATGAGTATAACGAGGGGTTTTTCACTTCTCATTACTATGGGGGTTCCTATTCATTATAATCCGACTTGGATATCGGTATTTGGTGGCGGTTATATTCGAAATGTACCGGTTTCAGTTTTAGTCATGTTGATTATCGTAGCAATTGGTTACATATTTGCAAATAATACCGTCCCAGGAAGAAATGTTTATGCAGTTGGGAACAGTGAAAAAGCAGCTAAGCTTTCTGGAATTCAAGTCGAAAAAGTAAAAATCATGGTTTTTACCATAACAGGTTTTTTGGCAGGAATATGCGGCCTTATTCTCATGGGTCAGCTTGAGGGTGCTGATGCTTTTTACGGTAATGGATATGAGTTGGATGTTATAGCAGCAGCAGTTATTGGCGGTATTAGCATGTCTGGAGGTGAAGGAAATCCTTTAGGAGTTATTGTGGGTGCAGCATTAATGGGAGTTTTAAAAAATGCTTTTGTTTTGTTAGCTGTTCCCGGCTATTGGCAAACAGTTGTAATCGGAGTCGTAATAATTGGGGCAGTTTCGATAGATAGCCTAAGGAGAAAAAGCACCGTTTAATCATAATTTCTTTGGTTTTAATAGCATCTGCTATTAAAATATAAAATACCCTTGGGGAGGTAAGATCATGTCAAAGACAAAGTTACTATTAGTAGCACTGCTTGGAATTTTCTGTACATCTTTGTTTATCGGCATTGCTTCTGCTGCTAATTTCACTCCAGCTGCAGAAATAGTTCCACCAGCAGGTGTCTCTCTCTATGTATTACCTGTTGATCAAGTTTCTGAAAAACCCTTACGCATTGCCACCATTATGGTTCAAAACAACCCATTTGGAATGGCAGTTATGAAAGGGACTCTCTTTGCTAAAGAAATCCTCAAAGACCGGAATTGTAAAGTCGACTGGATCTCAGTTCCAGATTTTGATCCAAAGAAATTCGAAGATGCCATGCAGAATGTTATTACCGCTCAATATGATGCTGTCACCCTCTTCGGTCTTTCTGAAGCGCTTCAACCGGTAGTAGATAAAGCTATGGATGCCGGGGTTAAGGTCTATACTTTCAATACCGAACCCGGTCTAAAGTCCAAAAGAATTGCCTATTGGGGTCAAGACGGTTTTGCTGGTGGTCAAAAGTGCGGTCAGCTCCTCATGGATGCCATGGGTGGAGAGGGAAAGTATGCCATTATAACCGGCTCCTTTAATGTTTTAGGCCATGAATTGAGAAGAACCGGTGCTCGAGACGTTATTGATAAAAACCCAAAGATGATTCTGGTGGGTGAATTTGAAAACCAGGATAAGGCTGAAGCAGCTTACGATATTACCCAAAATTTAATTACCTCCAATCCGGACTTGAAAGGTATCTATGTCACCGCTGGTGGTCCCTTTGGAGCTGCCAAAGCCATTAAGGATGCTGGACTTACTGGAAAAGTGAAATTGGTTTGCCATGACTGGATGGAAGAAACCGTCGCCTACATCCGATCCGGTGAAGTGACTGCCTGCCTCGATCAAGATCCTTTCAACCAAGGTTATGCTCAAGTCGTTTCTGCTTTCAACCATATTGTTGCTGGTATCGTTCCACAAGAAATCAACTGGTTCGAAGGTGATGTT
>JAAYUP010000158.1 GCA_012517635.1 Candidatus Atribacter alterifermentans | reverse complement strand
GTGAGCACAGGTGGCTCACTTTTTGGTTGACATTCACATATGAGGGGGGAGGAGGTTGCATATCATGACATATATACCCCGTTCCCAAGTCGCTAGCAGGGACAATAAAAAAACGAGGGCGGCATTTCAAGAACCCGAGTGGATCCAGTCGCCTGGATAACGAACCCCAACAGCCACACCCCTTCTCAAATAACATTGATTATTTTAATCTGGAATGCTTCGTTATACTCTCAAAATTGTATGATAGATCCTTAGTCGTTATTGGCGGAAGAAGCCGAGGAGAAGAGGATGTAAGGGAAGAGAGGGCGAATGTGTGAAATTTTCGCCGTTATATTCGGAGTCCGGTGTTTTTACCGGACGACGTGAGAATCTCATCTTTTATCTTTTTCCATAATCCCAATTTCCCCGAAATTCAAGAATCAAGACCTGACCCCCTTCAGGGCTTAAGCTAATTTTGAAAGATTCAGCTGAATTCTCTATAATTTTGCAAAATAATTCCTAATTTTTTTTGCCATGAGGGAGCGACGCTTCTCCAAAAAATGAGTGTAATCCTGAGCATTCATATAAAAGATATCTGTTGGTATGCAATTCATTTCCAAATTCGATTTTAATTCATCCATAGAGGTAATCCCACCATATTTTAATTTGCCACTATGAATTTGTTCAAAGATTTCCCCAAAGTACTGTTCTGGAGACTTTGCCCCAATTGCAATATTTATTTCGCTTTGGGCTAATACATAATTTGCAATCTGGTTATACATTCCTTTATTTAAACCATTTTTTTTCAAATATTCGCGTGGAAATAAATGATGGACATCCCCTTTATGGGTGATTAAATCGTGAACCAAAATATCCCTTGATAAGAACCCCTTGTCCTGCATTTTTACCTGAGAAGCCAAAAAAACATTAAAAGAGGGACTACTTGCAACGGATGAATTCATCTGTTGTGGTAAACCTATTTCCCAATAGGCTTCGGAAAGCTCAGCATTGATGATATTTTGAACATAGGCTTCTGCTCCCTGTTCATAAATTTGTCTGATATCATAATCAAACTGGGATTCTGGAGATGAAGAATACCGGCTGGTTAGAACTGATAAGACAAACCATTTTCTAACCAGAGATTCGGTTAATGCAGGATGTATTTTTTGTGAATGCAACGTTAAATAAAGAATATACGAAAAATTAACTGCATTCTGTGAACGAATCAGTGAACTATCGATAAAACCTGCAGATCGAAGAATCATGACGAAATGTTTAAAATTGTTTTCGTTCATGAAATTTAAAACACCATTGCGCAGGGAAGAGAAAGATTCTTCTGCAATCGATTCTTCATAAGCCCTGGTTTCAAAATTTCTTCCTGAAAGCAGAGCAACTAGATCAGCCAGCTTCCCCCTTCTAAATTGAGATGTAAATGCAACACGCAACATGTCAGTATATGAAGGATCATACAAATCATCTTTTTCGTTTTTAAGCCAAGCTAATTTGGGAAAGTATTCTGAAGTAGTGAATTCCTTATCAACTTCGATAAGTTGTTTATAAAAATCTGGATTTGCAGCTAAATGACAAAAATAATCGATCGCTTTACGAAGGATATTCCCTCCGTAGGTTTCATTAACAGCAATCTTAGACATAGCAAAATCTGCTTGGCTAAGTACGACTCCTGTTGAATTAATCCGAATAAAAATTTCAGTAACCGTATCAATATCAAGGTTAGAGTTCAGCTCAATCAAGCCTATCGGGTTGTTGATTATCCCCTTTAGTAATTCAAAACTTTCATGTATATCATCCCGGTTAAAAAAATTATTTTGCTGACAATAGTCATCGACTGTTTTAAGTATTTTAAACTCAGGTGCAAATACTACAGAGATATCAGGTATCCACATCTTATCCTTATGTATCGCTGGGTTTGTTACTTCAAATTTCTTTTCTATCGGATGAAATGCAATTGCGATACGCCTTCTCCGATAATCAGAATCAATAATCTCTCTTCCCATCAAAGCTGCCATAAGAGCAGTAATACGCTGCTGACCATCGATTAATATCCTTTTGCCCCATGAAGTTCTTCCATCTTTCAGTTTTACGTTTGGATTCCTCCAGGCAATGAGATAACCAACTGGATAGCCATGGTAAAGAGAATCAATAAAATCTCTGACTTTTGCTGAATCCCAAACGAAAGGGCGTTGGATTTCTGGTATTGCAATTTCATCTGACTGAACCCAGGTTATAAGTGTTTGGATCGGATGCTGATTCACTGAATATTGTTGAATAACCATAATGCCTCCTGACAATTTCTATATTTGTAGTAAAAATTTATATAAATGCATATTTTATTAGTTTATTATTAAGATCTTAATCAAAATAAATGAAAACTTTTAAAAAAACCACTCCTCAAAACGGCCGCTCATGAAGGCGTCTTCGGGTGTAGTGATTGGGATGGGTATTATTTTGGAAAAGATAGAAGGAGAGATTTGAGCATATTTTCCAGAAGGAGATCTTTTCATTCCTCATCCGACAGATCAAATTGATTCGATAATGATTCAATAGCCTCTCTCACGATATGGACATTTCCATCTGAAGCACGCAGCAACAATGGAAGGAAGAATGATTGAAAGTCTGGAATTGGCAAAGGCGCCCCCATCCTTTTTTCTTTTGCTTTCACTCAAATATTATATTATATAGTCTAATAATTTGTAGAAATATATTAATCCGGTGCGATTAATTTTTGTATTTTCTATGTGATATTTAGTTTTATTTGATAAAATAGGAAATGTTGTTGACTGGTTACTTTTAATAAGAGAAAGTAGAAAAGTGCTCTAAAATATAAGGGGATGGGAAGGAATGAAGGATCCACACTTTGTCCATATCCGCGGTGATAAAAATATGGCAATAGAGCGGTAAAGGACGATGAAACCTGAAGAAAAAGCGAGACAAGAGATCGACATTTTGCTGGAACAGGCGGGCTGGGTGGTTCAGGATTATGATGAGGTGAATCTCCAAGCCTCCTTAGGTGTGGCCGTCCGGGAGTTTCCTCTTAAAAGCGGAACTGCTGATTATTTGCTTTTTGCAGATGGAAAGCCGATGGCAGTTGTTGAAGCAAAGCCTGAGGGAACAACGCTAAGCGGTGTTGCTGAGCAGAGTAGTAAATATATTGCAACCATTAAAGAAAGCCTCCCCTACATAATCAACCCTCCTCCTTTTTCTTACGAAACCACCGGTACAGAAACTTTTTTCCGAGATTTACGAGATCCTGAACCGTGCAGTCGTAGAGTCTTTGCTTTCCACCAACCTCAGACCCTTTTGGACTGGCTTTTAGAGGGGGATACCTTAAGAGAAAGACTAAAAAGGTTGCCACCCCTTATCAAAACCGGATTGAGAGACTGCCAAATTGAGGCGATGGGAAACTGAATAACTTAAGTGACAGGCACCATAACTTAATAACTAAATAAAGGATCAAAGCTATCAAAAGGGGGTGAGTAAGAGGTCTGAAATTCAAGAATCAAGACCTGACCCCTACAGGCGAGTGAACCCAGTTTCCTGGATAACCAACCCCAACAGTCATACCTCTTTTCAAAAACATCGCACATTTTGTCCAAGGAGGTTTCATAATCATCTCAAAATTATATGTTCAACTCTCTAGTCGTTGTTGGCAAGAGACACCGAGGGAGAGAAGGCTGAGTGAAGAGTGGGCGATGGGGTGAAATTTTCGCCATCATTCTGAGGAGTCCAGTATTCTTTGTCAGACGATGTGAGAGCCTCATCTTTATATCTTTTCCCAGAATCCCAATACTCAAAAATTCAAGAATCAAGACCTGACCCCCTCTGAATTAGACCTGACCCCTACAGGATAATATATCTCCTAAAATATCCTGAGTAGAAAAACTGTCTTTTCAAATTATTCTTCGGTAACAAATGCAT
>JAAYUP010000157.1 GCA_012517635.1 Candidatus Atribacter alterifermentans | reverse complement strand
TCGATCAAAAAGGGATTATCAAAAACAACGGGATGCAAAACTATACCATTAAAATAGACGGTAGTCAATTATTATTCGACAACAAATTAAAGTTGGATATCGGTGTATTTGGTTCTAAAAAGGAAAGTAGATACGTAAACGACTATCAAAAGACTTTCTATTCTGCAGCCTCATTCAATCCTACTCTTCCTGCAATGCAAAACGAGGATGGAAGTTGGCCCGAAGATCCTAATGCCAATGAAGTGGACAATCCCTTAGGCCGTCTGACAATTGACGACCGCGAAGATAACGCATATCTTGCAACCAACGGTCGTTTGACATGGAATATAAATGAAAATTTAAATTTCAGTGCATTTGGTTCATACACATATAATGCAAAAGAAAATTTGAATTATATTCCTACCAATATTAAGGCCGGTATTCGTGAAGGACGAGGCAAAGCTTATCGTGGACTCAACAAAAGCAATATCCTTATGGGAAATTTGAGCCTGAACTACAAAAAGATTGTTGAGCGACATCGCATAGATGCATTAGCACTTGTTGAAGGTCAGAAATATGATTACACAGGATTTTCAGCAAATGCTCGAGGATTCGACACCAATTATTTTCTTTACAACAATTTGGCAGCAGGGGCAATTGTGAAGTATGGAGATGTTTCGTCTTATAAAAACGGATATAATTTAAGTTCATTCTTGGGACGTGTTAATTATATGTATGCAGATCGTTACATAGCAACCGTTAATATTCGTTTTGACGGATCATCCAAATTAGGAGAAAATAATAAATGGGGATTTTTCCCATCGGCTTCGCTTGCATGGGTTATGAGTGAAGAAGATTTCATGAAAGATATCGATGCTATCGATGAATTCAAATTAAGAGCCGGATATGGTAGAACCGGTAATCAGGATGCTATTAGTGCATATAATTCTCTCTTGCTGATGGGCCCTTCAGGAATAACTTCAGTTAACGGAGTTCCAACTGTAACTTATAGCTACAACAGAAATGCAAATCCGGATTTGAAATGGGAAACGAAAAATATGTTCGATGTCGGAGTTGACATGGCTTTTATGAATCGCCGATTAACAGCCAACATAGACTACTACTATTCGAGAACCGAAGATTTGTTGTATGACTATGATGTTCCTGTTCCCCCATTCGTTCATCCTAAGCTTTTAGCCAATCTGGGAGAAATGGAAAACAGCGGTTTAGAATTTACTGTTGGTTATTCACCCATAAGAAGCAAAGATATGGATCTTACCATCTCTGGCAACGTAGCTTATCAAAAGAATAAGTTATTGTCACTCAGCGGAACATATATGGGTCAGGAATTAAATGCTGCAGAATACATGAAGCTCGCCCGTATCAATGGTGCGGGATTTCAGGGAGGCAATACTTATGTTACTTATCAAGTTGTAGGACAACCGTTGGGAGTGTTTTACTTACCTAAATCAAATGGATTGATTAACGACGGATTGGGAAGTTACACCTATAATGTGCTCAACTTGGATGATGATCCAAATATTAATTTGAACGATGGCGGAGATCGCTATTTTGCAGGTCAGGCTATGCCGAAAATATTGATGGGTGCTAATATCAATTTTAGATACAAATCCTTTGATATTCAAACTCAATTAAATGGTGCTTTTGGACACAAAATATATAATGGAACCTCTCTATCTTATATGAATATGAATACTTTTCCGACATATAATGTATTACCGGATGCTCCCGAAAAGAAAATTTTTGACAGCACGGTTACCGACTACTGGTTGGAAAAAGGAGATTATGTTCATATTGCTTATGTTACTATGGGATATAATTTTGATGTCGAAAAAATAAAAAACTGGGTTAACAGTATTCGCCTTACTGCTTCTGTGAACAATTTATATACGTTCACAAACTATTCCGGCCTTTCGCCGATGATTAACAGCACTACTGTCAACGGCTCACTTGGACTTGACGATAAACAATTCTATCCGTTGACACGTACGTACTCTTTAGGATTAAGTATTAATTTCTAAATCTCACCAAATCATGAAAAGGAATCTTTTAAAATACAGTTTAATACTTTCATTTTCACTCGCTCTTTTCGGGTGCTCATTGGATGAAACTCCAATTGACCAGTTACCTGAAAACGAGGCTTATAAAAGTCCTTCGCTCATCTATCTGAACACTGTCGCCAACTTATATACGGAAATTGGCGGATCCGGTGGAGGTAACGGATTAGCCGGAACGGATAGGGGCATTTACGACTTAAACACCTTTACTGCAGATGAAGTGATGCTTCCCACGCGTGGTGGCGACTGGTTCGATGGAGGCCTATGGCAAGACTTATT
>JAAYUP010000156.1 GCA_012517635.1 Candidatus Atribacter alterifermentans | reverse complement strand
TTTCTTTTATCCTTCATCTTTTTCTCGTACTCTCGCCTCATCTGCTTTTCCATTCCTATATGGTGATGTTGTGCAGCATGCAGGTCTATTCTGTTAACACTATCAAATACATTCCCCCATTGAGGTGGGATTCAGGGGGGGTGTGCCTTTCATCAGTCATCCGGAGCGGTGCTTTCTAGCGTGAGAATCTCATCCTTTCGCTTTTTTCAATTCCTCAAAACTATAACTTTTTTAAAAATTCAAGAATCAAGACCTGATCCCTGATTTTTGGTAATATTGATTTAAGTTTCATTATATGATATTGTTTCAGCAAATGCTGATATTGTATATTAGAGTGAAAACATGATTGAACCAAGCGAAATAATCGAAAAATTGCAAAAAAAAGCTGAAAATATTTTAAAATCAACCGATATTTTAAAAGTCATCGGTGTCGATTCTATGGTAACTAATTTTTTTAACCAAGACGTTAGATTGGATTTTGTGGTTCAAGTTGAAACGAAAGAAAGAGAAAATTATCATATATGTTTTATAATCAAGTCTTCTGGGCAACCCCGATTCGCAAGAGGAACAGCTTATCAGCTTCAATTTATCAGCCATAATCAAAAAAATATATATGGTGTTTTCGGAGCTCCGTATATATCAGACGAGGCAAAACGGATTTGCCAAGAATTGGGAGTTGGTTATCTTGATCTCGCTGGGAACTGCTTTTTCAAGTTCAATAATGTTTTTATTAGTGTTGAAGGAAAGCCTAATCCCTATCCGACTAAGAGACAACAGAAATCTATCTTCTCACCAATATCAACTCGATTCTTAAGAGTTCTGCTTTGCAACCCAAAAAGAGAATGGTATGTTAAAGAAATAGCCCAGGAGGCAAAAATTAGCTTGGGGCATGCATCAAACTTAAAAAAACTACTCTTAAATGATGAATTTATCAAAGAAATAAAGAGCAATAAAGTAGCAAAATTTTGCCTTACAAATCCTGAGAGATTGCTAAAAGAATGGACGGATAATTACAGCTTTAATAAAAATAAACAAAAAAATTACTACTCTTTAGAAGATGTTAAAACAATTGAGAAAAAGATATCAAAATATTGTGACTCAAATGAAATTCGTTACGCTTTGACTTTGACTTCGGGTGCTTCATTGGTAGCACCATTTCTTAGGTACAAAAAAGCCTTTGCTTATATTGGAAATTCAATCGAAAAGGTGGCTTCAAATTTAGCTTGGAAAGAAGTTCCATCGGGTTCAAATATAACAGTGTTAGAGCCTTATGATGAAGGAATTTTTTATGGCCTGCAAGAAATTAATGGCATAAAAGTCGTCTCTTCCATTCAGCTCTATTTAGATTTAAAAGGACATAAAGAACGTGGTGAAGAGGCAGCACAATTTCTATTGGAAAACGTTTTAAGAAAACAATGGTAACTAGGTCAAATTATCCCAAAAACGAAGTAGAAGCTTGTTTATCAGTGTTAGTTGAATTTATGACTCTATTGGGAGAATATAGAGAATCAATTGTCTTAATCGGTGGATGGGTTCCGTATTTTCTCATTGAAAGAAAAAAACATGAACACGTTGGAAGTCTCGATATAGATGCGGCTTTTGATTTCAATACTATTTCTTCAGAAGCCTATAATACAATTTTAAAGCTATTAAAAAAAAGAGACTATCAAGAAGGAAACCAACCTTTTATATTTCATAGAACAATCAAAGTAGAATCAGGTATAGAAGTTACTGTGGAAATTAATCTTCTTGCTGGTGAATACGGAGGGACCTCTAAGTCTCATCGCACTCAAAAAATCCAAGATGTAAGGGCAAGAAAGGCACGAGGGTGTGACTTAGTATTTGAACATAATTTTTTAAACATAATAACGGCAAAAATGCCTGATCAAGCAACAAACCAACTAACTATAAAAATTGCAGATGTTATCCCTTTTCTCGTAATGAAAGGTATGGCACTTTGGGATCGATACAAAGAAAAAGATGCCTATGATATTTATTTTACTATTTCAAATTACCCGGGTGGAATCCAAACATTAGTCAATATGTTTAAACCAGTTAAATCTAATAGATTAGTAACCGAGGGATTAGGAAAAATAAAATCAAAGTTTATTGACATCGAATCGCCTGGACCAATTTGGGTTGTCAATTTTGAGGAAATAACTGATGAAGAAGAAAAAGAAATAGTGAAAAGGGATGTTTTTGAACGTGTAAATACCTTCTTAGACACTCTTCAAATTAAACCTTTCTTAGATAGACAAAAATAGCAAATCAAGGATTCAGAGAAGAGTCAATTTTTATAGCTCCTCAATTTATACTTATAATCCTGATCAAATTCCCATTTTAAAGGGTTATTCATAATGTATTCACAGATTTGGTTTAATTCAATTTCATTTCTGATAATATGTTCATAATAATTGCGTAGCCAGAGTTTGCCATGAAACAGTTTCCAATTATTGTGTTTTATTCGATAAATGTATTCATTGGTGGTCATGGTTTTGAACCATTGCACAATTGTTGGTATGGATGAACCCATGGTGTATTCACCATTTTTTTCAATTTTCCGTAGGGGCGAACACATCGGTTCGCCCCTACGATTCATCTCTTTTGATTTTTTTTCGTTATGTAATTTTTTATTGTTATCATTGTAGGGGCAGACCTGCGTGTCTGCCCCTATTGTTTGTCCGTACGGTTGATTTTTCCACGTTATCGATATTGAAATCGTTTTTTAAATTATTTTCGCCCATTTTTTCGATTTCCATTATGTTTTCATCCATTATTACGGTATTCATTTCATCTGTTTGGGATAAATGCATGATGGGCGGATCAATGATGGGCAAACATTGATTGGGCGGACACATAGGTCCGCCCCTACAGGGATTGTTCATTTTTTGTTGATCCGATTTATTTTGATCGACTTTATGAATAATAAAATGGATATGGTTGGACATGATAATGTATTCATCGCATTGAATATCGGGAAATTTATTGGATAATTCCCAATACCATTTTTCGATCACTTCTCTGGCAGCATTAAAATGCAT
>JAAYUP010000155.1 GCA_012517635.1 Candidatus Atribacter alterifermentans | reverse complement strand
TTATAAATACGAAATATAATCTACCGAGAATAAATTTTATCTCCTTCCAAATTCTTTTCTTTTTAAGTGTGGTGTAAGGGTTAGTAAAAATATTGTGATAGTAAAATAGCTTTATTCAAGAAAACCAAAATTTAAAGATGTTATTATCGTGATTTTCACTTTACCCTGCTATCGTATAGTTTTAGAGGAAAAAGTTTTTATTAAATAGTGATTTGAATTAACGAGTATATGGTTTATTTTAAAATAGGATTTGCTATCCTGAAAATACCGTGAACCGTGAAGTGTGAACCGCTACTCCCGTTATCACCTTCTTAAATTTTTTCCTCGCCCCTGGTGGGAGAGGGTTAGGGTGAGGGAGACTATTTTCATCCTCATCTGGTGCTGCGAAAGCAGCATGAGGGTCCATCCTGTAAATACCATCAAATGAATTCCCCCATTGAGGGGGGTTAGAAGGGTGTGCCTTTCATCTGTCATCCTGAACGGTGTTTTTCCGCGTGAGGATCTCATCTTTTTGTATATTACGTTTTATTATCTAAAATAATCATTAAAATTCTAAAGGCATCCTCCCCACTTTAAAGCAGCATCCTCCAAGGAAGGAGAATTCATTTGATGGTATTTTCAAGATAGATAGAACAACTCTGATAGTTTATCACTTTTGTCAATAGAAAAAATAGATCCCTTTATCCATAACAAAAGAAAACCTCTCCCAGGCTTAGGAGAGGTAAAAATAATCAAGAAATAATTGATTATTTCATGTATTTCTTTTCTATTTCCCGAATTTTTTGAACTTTTGGAAGCGATCTTCCGCCTCCAAACTCACTTCCCAACCAGGCATCAACCAGCATTTTAGCGAGCTCTGGACCCACAATATGTCTTCCCATCGTCATAACATTCGAATCATTACTTTTCTTTGCTCTTTCGGCTGAATAGATATCATGAACAGGGGCTGCATAAATTCCAGGGATCTTATTGGCAGCCATAGCCATTCCGAGACCGGTTCCACATACTAAAATACCATATTGATGCATTCCTTCTTTAATAGTCATACAAGCCTTTAAGGCAACATCAGGATAATCCACAACTTCTTCTTCAGAATTTACGCCTAAATCCTTGAATTCAACCCCTTTCTCACGCAGATGGTCAGCAATAACTTTTTTTAAAGGATATCCAAAGTGGTCTGATGCTAAAAATAATGACATATAATTCACTCCTTTTATCAATAAAACACGTCGAAAGATTCTCATCCCTCTTTCCTTGAAAATACCACTTTATAAATTCCCCCATCCAGGGGGGATTCAGGGAGGTGTGCCTTTCATCAGTCATCCTGAGGCTTCGTTTTTCGAAGCCGTGAGGATCTCATCTTTTTCTTTTTTTTCCTCACCCCTAGTGGAAGAGGTGTAGGTGAGGGGGAAAGCATTTCCATCCTCATCTGGTGCTGAAAAGCAGCATGAGGGTCTAATCTGAAAATACAGTTGCAAGTAAATTCCTTTTATAATGATTTCTCCCTTTGGATAATGGGAGATGGTTCGGGATTCGACTCGTTTCCAATTTTTTAAATCCCTCCCTTACGAGAGGGCAGATTAATTTACTTCAAAATTAGGTTTTCATCTCCATCTAGTACCAAAACCGGCATGAACTTCTATCATTTTAAAGAGCTAAAAATAAGAATCATTCAAATGAATTCAGGTTAAAATTTTGTTAGCTTATCCTTCAATTAAGCTCTTTAATAAGGCTTCCATGATAAAGTAGCTCGATGCTGCGCCTGGATCAATGTGTCCAATGGACCGTTCTCCTAAACGGCTTGAACGACCTCGTAATGAAATCATATCTTTAGTCGATTCCATACCTTGTTTGGCTGCAGCTATGCCAGCATTGACCATTTCCGAAAGAGATTTCCCCTCATTAAAAGCTTTTTTAAGAGCTTCGGCGGTTGGGTAAATGGTATCGTACATGGTTTTTTCACCAATTTTTACCTTCCCTCTTCGTTCGATACCATGAGCAAAAGCCTGCATAAGGGAGACTAAGTCTTCCCGAGTCAAAACACTTTTCCCGCAAATAGCAGTTCCGGCATCCAAAAAAGCAGTGCCATAAAGTGGACCCATGGCTGCTCCACCAGAGAAAATGATTGCCTTCCCAATCGATTGGAGGAGGTTTCCGATATCATTCTGATCAGCAGGGTAGGCATCCACAGCTTCTTTCACCTTTTTAAATGCCGCTGTTACACTCTCCCCGTGATCAGAGTCTCCAATTGGTGAATCAAGGTCATTCAAGTATTGGCGATTTTATTCAAGCCGATTCAAAATAGAAGTAAATGACTTTTTTATAGTATTAAAAGAAATAGTATCAGCCATTGTTATTTTTCTCCTTTAATGCTGAATGAGATGGACTCCATCGCAAGGAGCATCAATTAAACGTTTTAGATCTTCATCAAGTTTAGTAAGAGTAATTGAAAAACCACCCATCTCCATAGAAGTGAAAAACTCTCCAATATAATTCCGATAAACGGTGATTTGGTGGTCAGTAAGAATTTGATAGAGTTTTCGATAACAAATATACATTTCCAAAAGCGAAGTTGACCCAAGACCACTCATAAGAACTGAAACTTCATCTCCTGACCTAAAAGGGAGATCCTCAAGAATTTTCTGAGTGATCAGTGTAGTAACATCGTCAGCGGTCATCATTTTCGTTCGCTGTATTCCTGGTTCTCCATGATGACCAACCCCGATCTCCATTTCATCCTCACCAATTTGGAAACTCGGTTTTCCAGAAGAAGGCATAATGCAAGGTGTATGAGCCACTCCAAGACTACGGGTGTTAAAGATGGTTCGGCTTCCTACTTCTTTAAGGGTAGCAAGGTCAGCTCCTTCTTGAGCGAGAGCTCCCATCATTTTCCAGAGAACCACTTCACCAGCAACTCCTCGTCGATTATCCATCCTTTCCTTTGGAGATGACGCAACGTCATCATTTACGACTAAGATTTCAACAGGGATTCCTTCCCCTTGAGCCAATTCCGCAGCCATACCAAAGTTCATAGTATCACCAGAATAATTCCCAATACATATCAATACTCCTTTCCCACCATTAGCTGCCTTAATAGCTTCATAACAACGCTGAACGGGAGGAGCGGCAAAGATATCTCCAACTGCTACCGCATCTAAAAGACCTTCACCAATATATCCAATAAAAGCTGGCTTATGCCCCGATCCCCCACCAGTTATCACACCCACTTTCCCTTGTATAGGTGCTTTAGTATAAATTATAACTCTTTCATTAGGGAGACGCTTCACTTTATTTGAGTTGGCCAATACATATCCTTCTACCATCTCTTCGATAAGGTTTTCATATTTATTAATAAATTTCTTCACGTAATTAACCTCCTTGAGAAATATTTATCTATTATCCTTTTCTAATTTATTAGTAAATTGATAGTCCTTTTTTTTGATTTTTTCATGTTAATTGAAAATTTTGGTAATAATTTTTCAGTACTTGATACAATTTTTGGTATTTTTCAAATAATGTCTTATAAATCCGATTATTCTCTAAAGAGGGTTCTAAAGCATGCTCATATTGAACAAACCTTCCACGTCCGCTTTGGAATGAACCAAACACACCAGTTCCGACCCCAGCAATAAATGCTGCACCAACCGATGCTGGGTCATCAATATTCGTCGTTACAACTTCAATGCCGGTGACATCGGCTATAATTTGACACCATAATTGGCTTTGAGCAGCTCCACCTGAAACGATCAAACGATCAGCTTCAAGTCCAAAGTCTTTCAGTATTTCCACTGATTCTCTTTGGCTGAAAGCTACTCCTTCAATAGTAGCTCGAATCAAGTGCCGGATATCATGCTGGTAACTTAAACCAAAATAAACACCACGAGCATTCGGATCGGAATGAGGGGTTCGCTCGCCTATAAGATAAGGGAGAAAAACTAGCTGTTCGCTTCCTGGTTCAACCTCACTAGCCAATGAATTGAGTTGATTATAATTTAGGTCTTTTTGAAGATGAAGTAACGAGTGACGAAGCCAACGGTATGATCCACCCGCTGCCAAGGTACAACCCATCAGGAACCATTTCCCAGGAATAGAATAACAAAAAGAATGTAAACCTCTATTTTTTCTATCAATTTTCACTTCATCGGTCTGAGCCATTACAACCCCAGACGTTCCTAATACACATGACATAATCCCTTTTTCAATAACTCCAAGACCAATACCCCCAGAGGATTGATCTCCACCTCCACCGACAACCGGAATTCCTTTTGGAAGTCCTGTTTCCAGTGAAGCTTTTGGGGTAACATACCCTGTTATCTCTGTTGATTCAACCACTCGGGGAAAACAGGAGAAATCAAAATCAAAATCATTGATGAGATTTTTTGACCAGGTACGATGTGCAACATCAAAGAGTAAAGTTCCAGAAGCATCTGAAACTTCGGTGATGTATTCATCAGTTAACCGATAACGGAGATAATCTTTGGGGAGTAGATAATGTTTGGATTTTTGTAAAATATCATTTTCGTGTTTACGAAGCCATAAAAGTTTGGGGAGCCAATACCCAGTGAGCGGTGTGTTTGCAGTATTTTGCAGGAGTTTTTCTTCGTCAACCTTCTCTCTCAATTCATTTAATTCATTATAGCTTCTCTGATCACACCAAATTAATGCTGGCCTAAGTGGTTGACCATGTTCACCAATATTTATTAGACCAAGCATTTGGCCAGACAAACCAATAGCTTGAATAGAATCTAATTTTCCAATACGTTGTTTTATTTTCTGTATTAAACTTTGAAAAGCTTCCCACCAATCGTCTGGGTTTTGTTCAGCTGAATAAGAATCTGGATAAGATACAGTAAGCTCAACTGATTCTGATATTATCTTGGTATTATGTAAGTCGAGGAGTGAAGCTTTAAGGGATGACGTACCCAAATCAATACCTAAAATGTACTCTGCAGGCAATAGCGACAACTCCCTTCGTTTTTTAGATTTACCCTCCCAAACCTAAATAATCAATCATTCAAACTCAGTAATCAATAATATAAAATTCCCCCATCGACGTTGATTGCCTGCCCCACAATAAAATCAGCATCGTCACTGGCAAGAAAAGCAGTAATACCGGCTAGATCCTCTGGAACGCTAATCCTTCCTTTGGGAGTCATATTAATGAACTTCTCTTTCTTGACCGGATCATTTAAATTGACTTGACCTAATGGAGTATCTACAATCCCAGGGCAAATAGAGTTAACATTGATTCCCAGGGGTGCAAATTCTCTTGATAAGGCTCGGGAGAAATTCATCACGGCTGCTTTGGTAGCAGCATAAGCAGCTTGTGCAACATCTCCATTTTTAGCCCCAATAGAAGAAACATTGATAATTTTCCCCGATCGCTGTTCTACCATAACTCGACCAATTTCTTGACACATTAAGAACACACTCTTTGCATTTACGGCGAAAATCTTATCCCAGTCTTCTTCTCCATAATCGACTACTAATCCGGATATCATAATCCCAGCATTATTGACCAAAATATCAATTCGATTAAATTTTTTTAGGGTTTCTTCTTTTATTTTCACCGCGGTGCTCCGTAAACTAACATCTCCAATAACTGCCAAACTAGGGCGATAATAATCATGCTCTATAATTCGAGCTACTTCCTGGCAGCTCTTCTCATTCAAATCATTAACAACCACTGAAGCTCCTTCTTTAGCTAAACCAATCGCAATAGCTTTTCCTATACCCTGTCCAGCACCGGTTACTATGGCAATCTTATTTTCCAGTCTCAAAGAAATTCCTCCTTTCAATAAATCCTTTCTATTTTTAATATATCAACTCTGCTATTGAAAACAAGACTCGAATAAATTTTTTGACTCTTTCAGACGCTTTTTTAATCGTTGGCAAAAAAAATAGAAGAAAAATACCTTCTTGCTCCATATCAAGGTTTAAAATTTTTCTTTATAATTATAATACCATTTGCTCGGTTTCTTTATCAAAAAGAAATAGGTAATCACTGTCAATTTTTAAAAATATCTTTTCATCCTCAAAACCAGCAAAATCAGGAGTAGTCTCGACCAAAAGCGATTTATCAGCGCAAAGAACGTGAATAATTTTAGAATCCCCTAATGGTTCAACTGCATAAATAACCCCTGGAATCAAATTAGAACTAAAATTGAATTCGCTTTTTACTATTTGCAAGTGAGTTGGACGAATACCGAATACCCACTTTCGTGATAAAACATTTTCCAATCCTTTTAATCTCTCAACCTTTTTTTCATCACAAATTTCAACTGAATGACCAGAAAACAGCAATTTAAAACTTTGCTCTTTCAGTTCAACAGAACAGTCAATAAAATTCATTGGGGGGTCCCCTACAAAGTCAGCTACAAACAAATTTTGTGGCTTAAAATAAATTTCTTGTGGTGTCCCTACCTGTTGAATCACTCCAAAATTCATGACCACCACCTTGTCGGCCATGGCTAAAGCTTCAACCTGATCGTGAGTAACATAGATCATGGTTTTCCCTAATTCTCCATGTATTCTTTTCAATTCTGCTCTCATTCGGTTTCTCATTTTGGTATCGAGATGAGAAATTGGCTCATCTAATAAATAAACATCAGCATCTCGCACTAACGCTCGAGCTAGTGAGACTCTTTGTTGATGACCTCCACTTAAACCTTTTGGATATTTGGCCATTACATCAGTTAATTCTAAAATTTCGGCTAATCTTTGGACACGATTTTTTATTTCATTTTCTGGAAATTTCATAGCACGCAACGGAAAGGCAATATTATCAAAAACCGTCATTGGTGGATATAATGCATAAGATTCAAAAGCCATAGCTATGTTACGGGTTCCCGGATCCAATTCGTTGACTAATCGATCACCAATATAAATTTCTCCCTCAGTGATTTTTTCTAAACCGGCGATCATCCTCATGGTTGAAGTTTTCCCACATCCAGAAGGTCCTAAAAATGCAACAAATTCACGATCTTTTATAGAAAGGTCGATTCCCTTCACTGCTTCAACCTTTCCATATTTCTTCCATAGCTTTTTTAATTCTACATTAGCCAATTTTATTCACATCCATTCATCTCAATCTTAATGCGTATTAAAAAATTCCTCTTCCTCAAACAATACATTCAGACCAGTATTTGGATGGAAATAGTGAATTTTATCTGGTTGAAAACCAAAATAGACCTTTTGACCCATCTCGAAATTGAAAGAGCCTGAATATTTCACCTGAAATTTTATTTTCTGCTGAGCCAAAGTAAGAATTTGTATCATACCTAAAGGTTCAAAGACATATATTTCTGCTGGAAAAAAATTTTCCTTTGGAGTCATACTCACCAAAATGTCAGAAGGGCGTAATCCAATCTTCAAATGATCAATATTGAGTTTGCTGGTAATTTCGGTCATTTTTTGGTCTAAAAGTATTTCGAAAGCTTCATTCCGAAGAACGATTCCGGAAGAGTTCGAGGTTAAATAACTCATAAAAAAATTCATTGGAGGATCTCCAACCAACCCACCAACAAAATCATTCTTAGGAAATTTAAAGATTTTTTCCGGTTCAGCAATCTGTAAAACGTTTCCTTGATTTAAGACAATGACTCGATCGCCCATTCCCAAAGCTTCTCGGTAATCATGGGTGGTATAAAGAGTTGTAATCCCGAACTTTCTTTGAATATTTTTTAATTCCCCCCGAAGCCGATGGCGTAGCTTTGCATCAAGATGAGCAATTGGTTCATCCATTAAAAAAATTTTAGGATTTCTCACTAACATTCGGCCTAAAGCTACTCTTTGTCTTTGACCACCACTCAGTTGAGAAACATTTCTTTCCAATAACCAATCAATTTGAAGAAGCCGAGCAATTTCTTTAACCTTTTGATCGATTTCATTTTTTGGTAATTTTCTAAAAGGAGAATGTAAGGGGAAAGCCATATTTTGATAAACCGTCTTATTCGGATAAAGAGCATACGTCTCAAAAACCATGGCTACATCTCTTTCAGGTGGAGGAAGTTGATCAACTCTTTGTTTATCAATATAAATTTCCCCAGCAACGATTTCTTCAACTCCTGCGATCGTTTGAAGAAGTGAAGTTTTCCCAGCTCCCGATGGTCCTAAAATCGTTAATAGCTCTCCGTCCTTCACTTCACAATTGATCCCTTTTAATGCAACTACCTTCCCGTATTTTTTCCATACGTTCCTCAGGGTTAAACACGCCATTTAAGATTCCATCCTTTTCGCAATGCCATTTCTCATTTTTAATAATTCCTCTTTTTCCTGGATTCTTTCTCGATTAAATTTCCGATACCAGGGAATAATGAGTAGAAAAGCAAAAAACAACCCGATCAAAGGAACAATCCAGATTGGAAGATATTTTTCCAGCCAACCTAGCCACAAAAAACCAAGACCAAAAGTAGTCATAATTGAAACAAAAACTCGATCTCCAAAACCAAAATCCACTAGACTTCACATCCTTTTTAGTTCATTGCATCCTTTTAAAAAATAATCATCCCTTCACAGCACCCAAGGTTAAACCACGGATGATGTACTTTTGAACGGCAAATGTAAATACTAAAACGGGAATAACTTGTAAAGTTGCAACGGCAGCTATTTCACCCCATTCAATCGCCCGTGAGGTCACTAAACCTCGGATACCTACTGGGACCGTCTTTGCCATAGCAGCAGTTAAAACATTGGCAAACAGAAACTCGTTCCATGAAAAGATAAAACAAAGAATAGCAGTGGTTACCAACCCTGGAGCACTGAGAGGTAAAATGACCTTCCAAAATGCATCCCACCTGGAATATCCATCGACCATGGCCGCTTTTTCAAGATCCTTTGGTATATCTTCAAAAAAACTCCTCATAATCCAAACCACAAAAGGTAAATTAAATGTGGTATAAACAATTACTAAAAGTGATCGAGTATCGTGAAGTCCCCAACGAGTTGCCACAATAAAAAACGGAATGACTAAAACAATGGGAGGAAACATACGGGTGCTTAAGATCCAAAACGAAATATGTTTATCTCCAAATAGCTTAAAACGAGCTAATGAATAAGCCCCAAGGGTTCCAACTGCCAGAGAAAGTAACGTCGTACTCGCCGATATGATAAGGCTATTGTAAAACATTGGTAAAAAATGACGCTTAGTAAAAGCAGATATAAAATTTTTAGCTGTAGGATGAAAAAAGAATTTTGGTGGTATAGCAAAAATATCGAGTCGGGTTTTTAGCGATGTTAATATAAGCCATAAAAAAGGCATCACGTTTACCACCAAAATAATCCCAATAATAATTATAGCGATTATGGTTTTCGTTTTGTTTTTTTCCAAGAGTAACCACCCCAAAATCAGTATTGTCTATCCCATTCAGCTTCTCATGGAGTCAAACCGCCTGCTTTGCCCGGCTTAAAAGATTTACTAAAATAACCGAAACAATCATTATAATATACAGCAAGATAAACGAAATTGCCGAAGCTTTACCAATCCCCCAGAGGTAAAAGGCATTCCGATAAATGAACATGCTTAAAACATCGGTCGCCTCTCCTGGACCACCTTCTGTTAATGCATATACAATATCGAAAACCCGAATAGCGTCCATAATTCTTAAAACTAAAACGATGAGAATAACCGGTTGAAGCAAAGGAAGGGTAATTTTCCGAAACACTAAAAACGGTGAAGCCTTATCAATTCGGGCAGCTTCATAGGGAGCAGTAGGTAAAGCTTCTAAACCAGCCAATAAAACCATAATGAGAAAAGGCGTCCATTGCCAGATATCAACTACCATAAGAGCTGGTAAGGCACTATTCACATCGGCTAAAGGAGCTGTCGTATAACTCATGAGATGAAGTTTGCGAAGGATAAATGTCACTAACCCAAACTCAGATTGATAGAGATAGGTCCAAGTAAGCCCAACCACAATTGGTGCCATAATCATGGGGAGTAATATAAAGGTTCTGATAATTTTTGAACCGGTTACTGTTCCTTGCAAGATGAGTGCAATGCCTAATCCTAAGAAGAACTCAATTATAACAACGACCACAGTAAAGGTAACCGTTGTACGAAGAGAACTCCAAAAAGTCGGATCTTTTAATATATTTCGGAAATTATCCAAACCAATATACCCTTTCAAGCTATCGGCTGCCCGAGCCAAGTTATAATCGGATAGCGAAAGGTTAAAGGCATAAATAGTTGGATAAACAGTTATTATAGCCAATAAAATAATGGTGGGGAGCAATAAAGCCCATTTAAACTTGGTTTCAGTACTTGAGATCCAGAAACCAAAACGTTGAAAAAGTGAAAGTTTTTTTACCGACAACCGACTCTCCCCCTTTTTGCTGCACAGAGGTGGTATATCTCTGTGCAGCAAATATTTCAAATGAATGATTGATTACTTATTTATATCCACCGCTTTTTAAAAGTTCATCTACCTTTGCTGCAGAAGTATCCAAAGCAGATTTCACATCTTTTGCTCCAGCTACAACCGAGTTAATTTCCAAGGCAAGAGTTTCAACCATATCATCCCATTCTGGGATTCTTGGTCGCCAACCAGTTGTTGCTGCAGCTTCATCGGTCGCAGCAAAACTTGGATATTTATCCCGAAGTTCCTGAACCGTATAAACTGACATTCGAGTTGGGGAAGAACCTTTCCCTACACCACGAAGTTGAATGTCCTTACTAGTTGCCCATTGAATGAAGAGAAATGCTGCTTCTTTGTTCTTAGAAGAAGTTGGAATACCAAGACTGGATCCACCATAATGAGAAACTGGATCACCATAGGATGGTACTGGAGCGTATCGCATCTGTCCAACGACTTTTGATTCTTCAGGATTTTCCATGCTTCCATAATTTTCATCCCACTGAATTGATTGAGCAACTGTGCCTTGCTGAAGTGCAGTATTAACATCATCCCAGGTCCAAGTGGTCACTCATGGAGGGGCAAATTCGGTCATCTTTTTATAATATTCAGTAGCCTTTATGCCATTTTCATCATTTAACAAAACATTGTAGTTCTCATCATATAACTGACCCTGGAAAGCCCACAATATACAGAGCCATTCACACACAACGGATAAATGACGTTTAGCCATCATTCCTACTCCGTAAAGCTGAGGAGGATGATTGAGTTTTTGCATGGTATCCATCCATTCATCCGGTTTTTTTGGAGGTCCAGCAACACCGTACTCATCATATATGGCTTTGTTCCAGAAAAGGTATTGAATCACGCTATCAAATGGATATCCATAGGCTTTTCCATCCCACATGGTTCCTTCCCACATTCGAGGGTAAAAATCTTTGAGGTCATTGTTCGGATCGGCTAAAGCCGGGTTGTCTATAAATTGTTCAAAGGGCTCAATATAGCCGGCTTTGACATATTTTCCTGTCCAGGAATAGTCGAAGTTAAAAATGTCATAAATTCCTGTTTTTGAAGCAAAATCCATGAGTGCTTTTTCCTCAAGGTGAGGATGGGCTTGCCGTTCAACAATAACCTTAATACCAGTTGCTTGTTCGAATTCCGGTAATGCTTCCTCAACCCAGTAACTGGGAGGAGTAGTCTCGGTAATAAACCTTAAGGTTACACCGGCATAAGGTTTGGCTGCTTCCTCCAAACTCCAGCCAAATGCTAGGGATGTTATACCTAAAACCAATACTATAATATTGAAGAATATAAAGCTTTTTAATTTCAATTCAATCCCTCCTATTGGATATTTTTTAACAAAAATAGTTCCACACCACAAGACAAAACACTGATTTACTTAATTATTGGTTCTCACCTCCTTTATCCGCCAATACTAAACTGATTATTGAATGCAATAGCCACCATCAATAACCAGGGTTTCACCAGTCACTAAATTGGAAGCCTCGCTGGCCAGATAGAGAGCAGCAGCCGCTACTTCTTCTGGATAACCAAAACGACGAAGAGGAATCTTCTTTTTCATAGCTTCTCCAACTTCCCCTGACCAGGCTTTAATTCCTAATTCAGTGAGAATAACGGTTGGAGCAATAGCATTAACATTAATACCATATTCAGCCCATTCCAAGGCCAAAACTTTCGTCATGCCAATAATCCCGGCTTTGCTTGAACAATAAGCCACATGTTTATCAAGGGCAATCAATCCCGCTTGAGAAGCAATGTTGATGATTTTTCCTTTTTTTTGTTTAATCATCTCTCGACCAATGATTTGAGAGAGCATAAAAGGGGCTTTCAAATTAACTGCCATAGTGTGATCCCAAACTTCTTCAGAAAGATTTTCAGCATCATCTAATCCACCTACACCGGCATTGTTCACTAAAATGTCAATTCGTGGAAATACTTTAAAGCTCTCCTGATAAATTCTCTTAAGGTCGGTATTTTTAGTAATATCGGCAACAATGGGAAGATTTTGATTCATCCCTCCTGGAAGGGATTTGGCTACATTGATCACTTCCTGATCTAAATCAACCAATATGATGTTTGCTTTTTGATCTGAAAATACCTGGGCAATGGCTTTGCCAATTCCTTTTGCAGCTCCAGTGATTAAAGCAGTTTTCCCTTCCAAACTAAAACTGAGAGAATATGGTTTTTCTTCCAAAATGATCACTCCTTCTTGGAGGTATTTTCTTTTTATTGAAACTCTTAATAACTTTGAAATCTCTTAATGATAAAACTGGAAAGTATAAAATTATTAGCTTCTTCTTTATTTTCATTTCTCTATTTTTTCCATGATGGCCTCGGCAGTATAGTTATCGATGACCAACAGATTTACAAACCCACCACGTAAGGCTCCAATAATTGCATCAACTTTATCTAATCCTCCTGCAACGCCAATGATATGAGGTACTTTTTTAAGTTCATTTAAGGGAACAGCAATTCTCCTCTG